>JALSTC010000488.1 GCA_026983935.1 Ardenticatenia bacterium | reverse complement strand
TGCGACTGTGGATGCTGATGGAAAGATTATCGATCGCAGGGCCGGGCGCATTCCCACGGAGAAAGGCGCTGAACTCGTCAAGATGCTGAAGGGCATCAAGTTGCCTGGGGTTGAAGTGGATGTAGAAGTTGTCAAAGAATATCGCTTTGTGCTCGTGCTGCGTGGGGAAGGATTGAACGGCGCGATCGCTGACACGGATCCACAGGCTACAGGGGTTGAACCGCTGCCTGCCAGGGCACTTGTCCCTGAGGCGGAACACACCGCGGAGTTAGTCAATCAGTGGATCGCTCAGGCACGTGAGGTGCTGAAGGATCAACACCCGGCAAACATGCTGACGCTGCGTGGCTTTGCCATGGACCCCAATCTGCCCAAATTCGATGACATCTACAAGCTCAATGCTGCCTGTGTAGCTGTTTACCCCATGTACAAAGGCGTGAGCAGGCTGGTCGGTATGGAGATCATCGAAACTGAAGCGCATGATACCCCTGATGATGAATTCAGGCGGGTGGCAAGTATCTGGGATACGCATGACTTTGTGTTTTGCCACATCAAGCCGACCGACAGCCGGGGTGAAGATGGTGACTTTGATGCTAAGGTCAAAGTCATTGAGGAAGTGGACGCGGCATTGCCCATTCTCTTAGACCTCAAGCCAGATGTGCTGATAGTCACGGGTGACCATTCAACCCCGGCAGCCTACAAGGCACATAGCTGGCACCCAGTGCCGACGCTGCTATGGGCACCAGCTACGCATATGACGGATCGGGTGGCAGCATTTGGGGAGCGCGAGTGTATCACCGGAGCACTGGGCCAGTTCCCGGCAACAGACTTGATGCCGCTTGCTCTGGCGCATGCAAAGCGGCTGAATAAATTTGGTGCCTAGCGCTCGGCAGGGGCAGCATCCCCGGATGCTGCCCTTTTGCTTATATGTTTCCAGGACCAGACCAGCAAGAGGCAGATCACCGCGCCTGAGGCTGTCAGGATTCCAATAGTGATGGCAGCGTCGAACCAGAAGCGCTCTGGAAACAGTCGGATGAGGGTGTCTGTGTATTCGAAGCGCCAAGTGCCCTCTTCGAAAAACAGCTTGTGAAAGCCCTCAAAAAAGAAGCTCCAGTTCAGGGTTACCAGAATGACAAGCGCCAGAATTCCCCCCAGTGTCAGGTATGCCCCTCTGGCGACGCCTTTCCTGAGGTAAGTTGGTGCTTCTGCCTTCCCGTAGCTCAGGATAACGGTGCCTACCAGGAACAGGGTCAGGATGGCGTGTGCAGCGAATGCTGCACGGCTGACTACCTTGACATCTTGCATATGACGGAGTTCACGTGAATTGTACATGGGGTGTCCGTCAGGAAAGGTGAGGTCGCCCAGGTATTCGACCCCGCTGTCGTTCTGGAGGTATCGAATCACGAACGGCGCATACTGCTGTCGTTCTTCCTGAGTAAAGCCAAAGGGATCGGCGGGGAAGTCGGGCTTGCTGTATTCATATTGCAGATAGGCCTCAGTCATCAGCAGCCGGGCGCTGCTGAGCACCAGCCAGATGGGAATAATGATGGTAATGACCCCGCCCAGAATCTGGAACAATTTTAGGGTGGACTTGGATGGGTGCGATTTTTTCTCTGGCATTCATATCTCCTGTCCAGGTTTCGTCGACCGGGCAGTCAGCTCAATATCCATAAGATGAGGGGGACCAAGGGTATCCAGGAAAGTAGTAGACTCCGCCGCCGTTCGTGTAGACTCATGCCGAGCAGCGACACGATCATGAGCATTTCAGCGAACACGAGAAAAGTTGTGGATGTGCCGACTTCTGGGAGCAGGTACAGCACAGGGGCCAGAGAGCCGATAATGCTGCCTAATGTAGAAACGGCGTAGATACGCCCGGAGACCTGGCCAGCCTGTGTGACATTGTCCAACGATAGTCGAATGGCAAATGGTGAGATACAGCCCAGCAGCACGACAGGCACCGCGAACAATGCGAAAATGGATAAGATCGCGGACGTACCAACAGGGAGCCCCGCCCTGGAAATCAGGGGGAGAAGCAGCCGGGCCAGTGTTGGTGCCAGTCCGGCTGTCAGGCCGCCCCACGCGGCAATTTGATAGAATGTCGTGTGGGATGGATCACGATCTGCCCAGCGACCGCCAAGGAAGTATCCTGCGGACAGATAGATCAACATCAGCCCGATGATGATGGCCCAGATTAAATTGCTGGTGCCAAAAACGGGACCCAGCAGTCGCGATGCGGAAAGTTCAATGGCAAGTGTGGTGACTCCACTGGTTCCCACGGCCAGATACAAGAAAGCCTGGTGTGAGCTTCGTTTTGTTGATCTATTCATCAGCGGGAAGGTCGGCAAGAAGGTTCAATCCCATCTGAGCCGATTCGATTACTCCGTAGTATTGATGATGCATTCCGATCCGGTGCGCTTGTTCCCAATACTGCTTGGCTGTGTCAAAGTTTCCTTCACGGTATGCCAGTGAAC
>JALSTC010000487.1 GCA_026983935.1 Ardenticatenia bacterium | reverse complement strand
TTGAAGGGTTTTGAAGGGTGACCGTTTTGGAGATTCCAACAGGAAACTGATGGGCCGGATTCAGCGGATGCTCGCGGGCTTTCTCTTTGCTTGCCACTTCTCAAGCACCAGCAGGGGCGTTCCGCAGAGCACCCCTGCTGGTCGGGGGCTATCTCAGGCCGCCGTAATGACTTCCAGCCCACCCAGATAGGGCCGCAGGACTTCCGGCACGATCACGCTGCCGTCGGCCTGCTGGTAGTTTTCCAGGATGGCGATCACGATGCGCGGCAACGCCAGCCCGGAGCCGTTCAGGGTGTGCACGAACTGCGGGCGTCCGCCCTCCGCCGGGCGGAATTTGATGTTGGCCCGGCGTGCCTGGAAGTCCTCCGTGTTGGAGCAGCTTGAGACTTCCAACCATTCCTTGCAGCCCGCCGCGTAGACTTCCACATCGTATTTTTTGCTGGCGGCAAAGCCCAGATCGCCCGTGACCATTTCCACGCGGCGGTAGGGCAGCCCCAGCGCGGCGCACATCGCTTCCGCTGTCTCCGTGATCAGCTCAAGCTCTTCATAGCTCTTATCCGGGTGGGTGAAGCTGTACTGCTCCACCTTCTCGAACTGGTGCACGCGCTTGATGCCGCGCACGTCGCGCCCGGCGCTCATCTTCTCCCGGCGGAAGCAGGGCGTATGGGCAACATAGCGCAGCGGCAGCATTTCCTCGGCCAGAATCTCATCGCGGTGCATATTGGTCACGCTGACCTCGGCGGTCGGCAGCATATAGAGGCCGCTTTCCGCGTCATAGTAGACCACATCGCGGAACTTGGGGAACTGGGCGCTGCCGTACATGCATTCTTCTTTGACCATGAACGGCGTGTAGACCTCGATGCGGCCCCGCTCCAGATGGAAATCCAGCATCCAGTTGCTCAGGGCACGGTGCAGGCGTGCGCCCATGCCGTTGAGGATGTAAAAGCGCGTCCCGGCCAGCTTGACGCCGCGTTCGAAGTCAATGATGCCTAACTGCGGCCCCAGGTCCCAGTGCGGCAGCGGCTCGAAGTCGAAGGTCGGGATGTCGCCGATCGGTTCATGGGCGATGTTTTCTTCATCACTCGCGCCGACAGGCACGCTCTCATGCGGCATGTTGGGAATCCAGAGCATATTCTCGCGCAGGTCGGCGTCAATGGCCTTGACCTGTTCGTCGAGCGCATTGATGCGGTCGGCCAGTTCGCCGAGGGCGGACTGCAAGATGTTCAGCGCGGCGCGGGCGTGCTCCGGGTGAATATCCTCTGGCGGCACCAGGCCGTCAACCTCGCGGGTGACCACGTCGGCGTTATCTGCCACCAGTCTGATCTGCTCCGCTCTGACCTGATCGATCGGTTCGGTCAGCAGGGCGAGGGCGCGGTCAATATCGTTCTTGCTCAACGCCTCGGCAGCTTCCAATGCGGTGGCGATGCGGTGGGCATCGGTCAGCTTTTTATTGCCTCGGAAGCGGCCAAAAGCCTTATTGAGTTTGTTACGACTGGCCTTGAGCGCCTCGGCTTCCTGTAAAAGCGCCCGGCGGCGTTGATCGAGTGCGTAGACGGCGTCAATACGTTCGACCGCGCCGGGATCGTTCAGGGTGGCGATCCGCTCTTTAACCCAGTCTTTTTTCTCGCGGATAAGATTGATGTCCAGCATGGGAATCCGTTCTCCTCGTTTATTGATGGTTGTTGGTTATTCGTGGCGTATGTGTACAGCCTGTACTCAGGCGCGATCATCATCATCGTCAAAAAGCGGTGTTTTTTCTCCCGGCCCCGGCGGGCCGGACGAATCGTCGTCCGGCGGCAGCGGGCGCGTCAGATCGCGGTACAGACGCAGCAGGGCCAGCGCCCCCCCGATCAGAATCACGGCCCAGATCAGGCTGTCGAAAAGCTGTGGTGTCAGGTAGTCCAGCATGGGCTGTTTCCTCGAATATGACCGCTGTTTGCTCGCTGCCAACAAAAAAGCCCCCGGCCCTGAGTCAGGACGAGGGGAACTCGTGGTGCCACCTGAGTTTGCACCGGCCTCGCGGCGGGTGCCTCAGCGGGTCATGGCGATGACCCCGCGCAGTAACGGGCGCAGCCCGGCCCCGCGTTACCGGGGCGACGTGCTCAGGACTGGTGTTCGGCGCGGCTCCCTGCTGCCTTGCAGCGTCCGGCAGCTCTCTGGAAAAAGGAACGCCTGCCTACTGGGTCCGTCAGAGTCGTTGAACGTTATCTTGCGTGCAGTGTAACAGGGAACGGCTGGCGCTGTCAAGAAAAACGCGGCGGAAAATACCCCCACGCCATCCGGGCTTATCTGGATGTTGCCAACTGCTCAAGAGCATTCTACACTCTCAGGCGCATTCGTTCGATTCAAGCACGGCCACAATCGCAGATCATAACAGCCGGTGGAGCGCACCTGTGACGGAAGATCGCCATCCTCAAGCTGTCCCGTTCCTCAAATGGGCGGGCGGCAAAAGCCAGTTGCTGGCGCAGTACGA
>JALSTC010000486.1 GCA_026983935.1 Ardenticatenia bacterium | reverse complement strand
ACCTTCCCGGCGTGGGCCTTCAATCTGCGCCTCTGGCCGTTTGACATTCTCTACCCGGAGACTTCCGGCGTGGAGATACGGGACAGACTGGATCGCGCCGTGAACGCCGGGGCCAACAGCACCATCCTCTACATCGAGGAAGAGCATATGTACGGCACGTTCGTGGACGAAGACGGCTTTGCTGCCGTTCTGACTCAACTGGCCGATCTGGTGGCGGAAGCCCACGCGCGCGATCTGCGGGTGATCGTCTACCTGAACGGGCTGGAAGTGATGACACATGATGCGGTGGACCCGGAGACCTGCACGGCGCTGCCCGGCCCGACGATGGCCCGCACCCACCCGGACTGGCTGCAGCGTGATCTGGATGATGAGCCGATTGTGTATACCTGCCTCGATCTGGATTGGGTGACGCCGGATATGGAAGACGCCTGGGTGAGTCCATTTTCGCCGTACCGCGATCTGTTCCGGGCACGGCTGGCGGCTCTCGGCGCGATCGGCATGGACGGTGTGTACATTGATGCCACGTTTATGCCGGGCCTTCAGCCGGATGAAGATGCGCCCCGCTGGGGCACAACCGATCCGGCGGCCCGTCAGGCCTTTCGGGTGGCGACCGGCCATGCAGTACCGCAGGAGGAAGACCCGGACGATCCGGCATGGCGGGCCTGGCTGCTGTGGCGGCATGAGGCCATCCGCGCCTATCTGGACGATCTGGCCGCCGCTGCCTGGTCTGCCGGGATGGTGCCCTTCTGGGAATCCTCCACCAATGACACGCCGGAAGGCACGCTGCTGGGCAATGAGACGGCCATCACCGCTCGCAATGCCATGGGCTTTTCGCCGGAGATCGAGCCGGAGGGCGACTGGCTGGCCGCGTTCCGTATGTTTCAAGCTGCCCGCGACTTTGCGCCGGATCATCCCCTGATCTACCTCGGCTGGCCGGAGACTCCGGCGGATGCCCGGCATGAATTCGCCACTGCGCTGAGTTTTTCCAACACGCTCTATCCCACTGCCGATGCGCCGTATCCGGAAGATGCGTTCGCTTTCGCCGACTCGATCCAGCACACGGTGCTGGATCGCCGTCAGCCGTACTGGGGGCATGTTGCGTTGATTTATTCGGTGCGCAACAAAGACTGGACGTATGAGGATGAGACGCATTTCGAGGCCTATGACGACGCCTTCCGCGATCTGACGATGGCTCATATCCCGTTTCGGGTGCTGGTGCTGGAGCAGCTTACGGCGGAGGCACTGGCCCCTTTCGATACGATCGTTTTGCCCGGTCTGGCCGCGATCACGGATGAGGAGTATGCTCTGCTGCGCGGGCGGCGGGTGATTCTGCTGGGCGAGGAGAACGGCACGCGGGATGATACGTGGGCCGTGCGGGGGGAGCCGCTGGACTGGCCGCATGTGCTGGATGGCGATCTGGACGAACTGCCCTCCGGGCTGCCTTTCGATCTGGAAGCGCCGGAGACAACGGCGGTCGCTTTTTACCGGGATGGCGCTGGCGGCTTCTTTCTGTTTGCCGTCCACATGGAGGAAAGCGGCGAGCTGGTTTTGAGCGCCGGGGAGCCGCTTCGTGTGACCGCCTATCGGCGTGGTTATCCCGCGGAATCGTGGGGCGGTGATGAGATCGCCGTGCCGGTGCAGGGGGATCTGACTGTACTGCAGGTTGTACCTGCCGGGTAAGCGGGGAAACGGGAACCCAAAAGCCATGAAACGGACGCTGGAACACATGCTGCGTGAATACGACCCGGCAATGCTGGCGATCATCGCCGCCCGCTGGGATGTTGATCTCATGTCCTACAGTGTGACGGATATTGTGGGCGTGCTGCTGCAAACCATGCTCGATCCCGACGCCGCCGCGGAGACCTGGGATCGGTTGAATGATGAGCAGCGCGGCGCAATGCAAACCCTGCTCGGTATGGGTGGGACGATGCCCGCCGCCATGTTCTACCGGCTGTTCGGCGAGATTCGGGAGATGGGGCCTGCCCGCCTGGAGCGCGAGAAGCCGTACCTCAACCCGGTCAGCATCGCCGAGTCGCTTTACTACCGGGGACTGATCGCACGCGGCTTTGATGATGCCGCCGCCGGGCCGCAGGCCGTGATCTACGTGCCCGCCGATCTGGCCCGCGCCCTGCCTGCGCACCACACCGGTTTTGACCTCTCCGCAGCAGATGATGAGGACGCGCTGCCGGAAGATGAGGACGAGGAATGGCAGGTCGCTGCCGACCAGCCGGACGAGATCATCCCTGCCGATACCACCCTGGTGGACGATCTGGCGACTCTGCTGGCCTATTTTCAGGTTGCCGCCGTGACGTTCCGGGAGGATGAGCTGCTGCCGCAGGCCCATGTGCAGACCCTGCGGCCTTTCCTGCTCAAGGAAGACGACGGGCGGCTGGCATTCATGCTGGGGCTGGCCCGCACCCTGAACCTGATCGCGCCGCGCGACGGCTTGGTCAGGCCGGTCAGCCAGAATGCCC
>JALSTC010000485.1 GCA_026983935.1 Ardenticatenia bacterium | reverse complement strand
GCTATCCGGCGCGGGCGTCTTGAAGCTGCCCGGCGCGCTTGCGGCTGCCTTTTGCCATGCGGCGAAGCGCACGGGCGGCCTCATCCAGCCCGATCTTTTCGGCGGCTTCCTCATAGAAGCGGGCGGCACTTTCCTCAAGTGCCTGTGCTGTTTCCAGAGTCAGCGGGGCGGCAGGGTCAACATCCCCCAGACTGCTGAGATCGTCGCTCATCGCCAGGCCGGTGATCGGGATCAGAATCATCTCTGTCACCGTCTCCCGACGCACACGCTCCAGACGCCGGAGGCGCTTCTCGCCGTCCTTTGCCAGCGCCCGGAAAACCGCTCCGGCGGGATCAGGCTGGCTGCTCTGGGTATCATAGCGGCGCTGCAGATGCGCTTCCAGCGCCATTGCGGCGTCAAATACCGCTGCAAACGTTCCAAGTTCTAGCGGGGACATGGCTCCTCACCGATCAAAACCAGCGGGTAATGACAATCTTACGCTCGGTATAGAAATTGATCACATCCGGCCCCTGCCCGTGCAGGTCACCGAAAAACGAGTCTTTCATGCCGCCAAAGGGGAATGACGCGATGGGCGCGGCGATGCCGATATTGATCCCGACGTTGCCGATCTGCGCCCGGTACTTGAATTCGCGGGCCCATTTGCCGCTGCTGGTGAAGATCGAACCGGCATTGCCATAGCGGCTGTTGTTCATGATCGCCAGCGCCTCTTCAAAGTCATCCACCTGAATGATGCTCAGCACCGGCCCAAAGATTTCCTCCTGCACAATGCTCATCTCCGGAGCGGCCTCGTCCAGGATCGTCGGGCCGATGAAGCAGCCGCCCGGGTACTCCGGGACACTCACCCCGCGCCCGTCAAGCAGCAGCTTTGCGCCATCCTGCACGCCCTGCTCGATATAGTTTGTGATGCGCTCCAGCGCAGCGGGGGAGATCACCGGCCCCATCTGCGTCGCCGGGTCAAGGCCGTAGCCCACTTTAAGCCCGCGAGCTGCTTCCACCAGACGCTCTTTCAGCGGTTCGTAGATATCGCCCACCGCCAGCACGACCGATCCGGCCAGGCAGCGCTGCCCGGCATTGCCAAACGCCGATGTTGTGATCGCGCCCGCCGTCTTATCCAGCACGGCATCGGGCATGACGACCAGGAAATTCTTGGCACCGCCCTGACACTGCGCCCGCTTGCCGTGCGCGGTTGCCGTAGTGTAAACGTGCTTTGCCACGGGAGTCGAGCCGACGAATGAGACCCCCCTGATCCCTGGATGCTCCAGCATGGCCTGTGCCGTATCCTTGCCGCCATGCACCAGATTCACAACACCGGGGGGCAGATCGATCTCGTCGATCAGCTCAAAAAGCCGCGTCTGCGTCAGAGGAGCCTGCTCCGACGGCTTGAGGACAAAGGTATTGCCGGTAGCAACGGCATAGGGCAGGAACCAGAACGGCACCATTGCCGGGAAGTTGAAAGGTGCGATCGCACAGAACACACCCAGCGGCTGGCGCACGGCTTCCTCATCAATATTGGTCGCCACGTCTTCCAGGTTGTAGCCCATCATCAGGGAAGGAATCCCCGCCGCCACTTCCACGTTTTCAATGGCCCGCCGCACCTCGCCGCGTGCCTCGTCAATGGTCTTGCCGTTCTCCTCCACGACAATGCGGGAAAGCTCCTCGAAGTTTTCTTCGATCGCACCCTTAAGACGGAACATGGCCCGCGCCCGCGTATAGGGCGGCGTCTCCCGCCACTCCTCAAATGCCTCTTGAGCCGACTGCACCGCTGCGTCAACCTCCGCCGCCGTAGACAGCGGCACACGGGCAATCGCCTCGCCGGTAGCGGGATTGATCACGTCCAGGGCTTGCCCGGAAGCGGACGCTACCCACTCCCCATCAATGTAGTTCTCGATCGTTGTGATGCCCATAGCTCTCCTCCGGCAAAGTGCCACGCGGCTTGTTGCTCGCCGCCTTTTGAAAACTGTATACTATAATATACTTGAACTGTACCGTCGCACGCGCTGCGGCGTCTTTAAGAGTATACATGCACACGTGTGCATTGAAAAGGAACTGCCCGCTTTTTGCTGCCTGCCGGGCAGCACTGCACGAAAAAAGGAGCCTGAATGATGACGGCACAGATTCGCGTTGCCAATGCGCCCTGCTCATGGGGCGTGCTGGAGTTTGACCTGGAAGGCAAAACTGCCGGGTATGCCCAGGTGCTAGACGAAATAGCCGAGGCGGGCTATGCTGGCACTGAACTGGGCGACTGGGGCTTCATGCCGACTGACCCGGACAAACTGCGTACCGAACTGGAAAAGCGCAATCTGGCGCTGCTGGCCGCATTTGTGCCGATCGCGTTCGCCGATCCATCCTGCCACGCAGAAGGCGAAGCCATCGCTCTGCGCACTGCCCGGCTGCTGGCCGACGCAGCGGGAAGCGGCTGCTTCATCGTGCTGGCCGACGACAACGGCACGGTTGAAGTGCGCACGAAAAACGCCGGG
>JALSTC010000484.1 GCA_026983935.1 Ardenticatenia bacterium | reverse complement strand
CACGGGAGACGCTGACCACCCGCACCGACCTGCGTCTGAACGCCGAACCGACCGAAATCCTGCCCGGCGTCTGGACAACCGGCGTGATCGGCGAGCGCCCGTTCTTCGAGGGACGCAGCGCCCACCATTTCATCCGCGCCGGGGACGGCTGGCAGCCCGATCCGTATGCCGACGATCTGTCGCTGGTACTGGAGACGGCGGCGGGGCTGGTCGTGATCTGCGGCTGCTGCCATGCCGGGCTGCTCAACACGCTGGCGCACATCAGACGGCACTTTACGGGGGCCATCATCGCCGCGATGGGCGGCACGCATCTGGTCAGTGCCAGCGGCGCAGACCTCCGGCAGGCCGCCGACATGCTGCGTGACATTTACGGCTCGCCGCGCCTCTACCCCGCTCACTGCACCGGTGAGCGGGCCTATATGGTGCTGGCGGAGGCTTTCGGTGACCGGGTGCAGCCCTGCCCCGCCGGGACAATGCTCGACTTTGCCTAAGGGCCGCAGGGGCCGCAGCCCGCACCATCCTCGTCTTTCCAGTGACGCTTTGCCATGGCAAAGAAATGCTGCCGCGCTTCTTCGGTCATCTCTTGCAGCAGGAACTCGACATCCGCACCCAACGGTTGCAGCGCGGTATACAGATTATAGGCCAGCGCCTGCTTGATCTGTGCGGGGATTCCCATGAACGGGATGACGATGGTGAAGGAAATGAGGTTTTTGCCCGCCGAATAATCGATGTCGCCCACCATGCCCAGATCAATCAGGGAAGCGGCGATTTCGGGATGATCTACGTCGGCGATGGCCTGCATAATGGTTTCTCTGGTGATGGTGATCTGCCGGGACACGATGCGCTCCTTTGATTCTCCGATGGTAAGCGCGGTCTATCCTGACACAGGCCGCACCGATGGTCAAGCTCCGTGAAGGGGCAGGAAGCGGTGATCGGCAGGCGAACGAATCCGCACCTAGCTATATCCGTGTACTATCATTTAGCCCACAGGAGGGACACATGCCCGCATGGTTTGATCGGCTGTTTGGGCGGCGGCGAAACGGGGCCGCCCGCCTGCGTGAGGACAGGCCGCATCTGGCCGCCGTCGCTCGCCATAACGCCTACGCCTGGCCCGCACTGACCACCTACGAACGGCAGGCCGCCGTCTACGAAAGCAATGCCTGGGTGTACGTCGCCGTCAACCGTATCGCGGAGGCGGCGGCGCTGGTGCCGCTGAGCATCCACCGTCTGGAAGGCGAGCGCCGCATCCCGCTGGAGGCACATCCGGCGGAACGCCTGCTGGCCCGCCCCAACCCCTTCCTGAGCGGCTTCGAGCTGATCGAGCAGACGATCGGAGCGCTGGAACTGACCGGCAATGCCTACTGGTTTCTGGCAGGCGATGCGCGGGGCCGCCCGGCGCAAATCTGGCCGCTGCGCCCCGATCGTGTGGCCGTCGTGCCGGACGAAAAGCAGCACGTGCGCGGCTACGTCTACACCATTGACGGGCAGGAAATCCCGCTGGACGCGGTCGAGGTGATCCACTTCCGCCGCTGGCATCCGCGCAGTGACTACTACGGCCTGAGTGCCCTGCAGGCGGCGCGGCTGGCCGTGCAGAGCGACCAGGCCATGGCCCGCTGGAACCGCGATACCTTCGGCGCGGATCATGCCGTCCCGGCGGGCATCGTCAGCATCACCGAGTACGTCAGCGATGCCGACTTCGAGCGCATCAAGCGCGAATGGCGGGAGAGCTACGGCGGGCAGGAGCGGCGCACGGCTTTTCTGCGCGGCGGCGCGGTGACATGGCAGAGCATCGGCCTCAGCCAGCAGGACGTGGATTTCCTCAACGGGCGGCGCTTCAACCGCGAGGAAATCTTCCACATCTTCGGCATCCCGCCCGGCATGTGGAGCGAGAACGCGACCGAGGCCAACGCCCTGGTGGCGGAGCGCGTCTTCATCGAGCGGACGCTGTGGCCCCGGCTGGTGCGGCTGGCGGGCAAGA
Organism: Ardenticatenia bacterium; assembly: GCA_026983935.1. Classification (GTDB taxonomy): domain Bacteria; phylum Chloroflexota; class Anaerolineae; order Aggregatilineales; family Ch27; genus JALSTC01. The sequence continues at coordinate 503 of JALSTC010000484.1, read as the reverse complement.
TCACGGCGGAGCTGCTGCCCTTCTGGGGGCCGAATCTGGCAGCAGCCTTCGAGGACATCCGCCCGACCGATACGCGAGTCCGGCTGGCAGAAATTCGCACGGCCTACCCCGTGCTGAGCATCAACGAAATCCGCGCCCGGTACTACGATCTGCCACCGGTGAACTGGGGCGCGGGGCCGGTCAGCGGCGCGGGGTCGCACGATAAAGCGGAAGGGACGCTGGCCATCAGCGTGACCGACAATGAGGCCGCCGATCCCGGCAGCGCCGAGATCGTCCCCGCGGCCAAAATGGAGGATGCTCCCGCCCCGCCCGATCCTGAGGCCGTCCGGCGCGAACTCAGGCAGTGGGAGCGCTTCGCCATCCGACGGCTGGGCAGGAGCGCCGACCGCGCTTTCGTGGTGGAGGCCGTGCCGGACGATCTGGCCTTCGAGATCAGCGCCCGGCTGCTGGCCGCGGAGACGGTCGAAGACGTGCGGGCGGTGTTTAGAGAAATTGCGAGTCTT
>JALSTC010000483.1 GCA_026983935.1 Ardenticatenia bacterium | reverse complement strand
AACTCCAGCACGGCCAGCGGCAGTTCGCCCACCTGCTGCCAGTGCATCTGTTCCACGTAGCCGATCACAGTCACGCTGCCATCCCAGCCCAGATCAAGCGAATCCTGCGCCGCCCGGTCTTCCGGTAAAAAGAAGTTGGCCAGCACCGGATTTAGCGCCTCTCCCCAGCCGACGGCGACCAGTGCCACTGTGTCTTTCCCCATGTCATCCGCCGGAATCTGAAAAGTGCCGTTTGCACCTGTCATTGGCAGGGACAGCAGGGTTCCCGCCGGGTCTGGCTCACGCTGCCGGAGGCCGACGTACAGATGGCCCTGTGCCCACTCCGGCAGGGCAAAATCTGGCGCGGTCAGGCGTCCTGTGATGAATCGTGACGAGTCGCTCATGGCAGCAAGTGTAGCCAGCCGGGAACCATCGGGCAACTGGCGGGTCGGTTGGTCTGACTTTTTCCATGATGTCTCTTTATTCGGTAAACTGGTGCTATGCTCATGGCCGGGAGATCGAAGATCGGGTGCAGCGGCGGCTGTACGCGGAGAGAATCGAGGCATCGTGACGCGGGAAACAGTACGATGGGGGGGGCGCACCATGAGTCTGGATATATTGACCTTTGGCGAGGCGCTGGTCGAGGTCATGCGCACCGGTCTCGACCAGCCGCTTGACCGGCCCGGGCCTTTCGTCGGGCCGTACCCCAGCGGCGCGCCGTTCATTTTCGCCGTGCAGGCGGCGCGGTTGGGAGCGCGGGTCGCCGCGGTTGGTGCGGTCGGCGACGATGCCTTTGGCCGATGTTTGCTGGATCAACTGCGTGAGGACGGCGTGGAAACCCACGGCGTGCATGTGCTGCCCGGCCATACGACCGGCGTCGCTTTCGTGGCCTATTCCTCCGATGGCTCCCGTGATTTTGTTTTTCACCTGCGCCATGCGGCTGGCGGGCAGCTTACCCCGGCCCTGCTGGATGAAACGCTGTTCGAGGGCCTGAAGGTGCTGCACCTGATGGGTTCCACGCTGTCCATCCATGAGGAGGCGCTGCAGGCCGGGCAGCGGGCGCTGGCGCTGGCAAAAGCCGCCGGGGCACGTTTCAGCTTTGACCCCAACCTGCGCCCCCAGTTGATGCCCGCCGATCAAGCGCGGCTGGCGTTTGCGCCCTTTGTGGAAGCGGCGGACGTGCTGCTGCCCACTGCCGAAGAAGCGCGTCTGCTCACCGGGCAGCCGACGACGGAAGAGGCCGTCGCCGCGCTGCTGGCGGGACGTCCGGAGCGCATCGTGATCATCACTCAGGGCGCGGCAGGCTGCACGGTGCACCAGCGGGACAGCACAGCATATGTTCCCGGCTTTGCGGTGGAAGAAGTCGATCCGACCGGCGCGGGGGACTGCTTCGACGCCGGATTCCTGGTGAGCTGGCTGGCGGGCCAGACACCCGTTGAGGCGGCGCGTTTCGCCAATGCCTGCGGCGCGCTGGCGGTCACGGCACAGGGGCCGATGGCCGGGGCACGCCGACTTGAGGAGGTACTGGCTTTTGTGGAGGAGGAGAAAAGACATGATTAACCGGAGCACATGGACGCGGCAGGAGATCGAGCGGCACAGCCTTGATATGCGGCAGTTCGCCGACTTTCGCCAGGCGGTGCTGCCGGACGGTCAGCGGATCGTCGAGGCCTATAACAGCAGCGGCCTGCGGTTCACGCTGCTGCCGGACTGCGGGCTGGATATCTGGGCAGCGTCCTACAACGGCCTGCCGCTGACCTGGCTCAGTCAGGGGTCACCGCATCGCCCTGACTTCGGACAGACATGGCTGCAGCACTTCAACGGTGGCCTGATGGTGACCTGCGGCCTGACCCACGCCGGGCCGCCGGAAACCGATCCGGAGACGGGCGAATTTCGGGACCTGCATGGCCGCTATACCCGCCTGCCTGCCCGCGGCCTCAGCGCTTCTGCGGGTTGGGAGGACGATACACACTACCGGCTCAGTCTGCGTGCCGCCGTCAGCGAATCGGCGATGTTTGGCGACCAGTTGCGGCTGGATCGCACGTACCGGCTGACACTCGGTGAGCCGCGCATCGAATTACAGGACACCGTGACCAACCTGAACGATCGGGCTGTGCCGCTGATGATCCTGTACCATTTCAACTTCGGCTTCCCATTGATCCGGGAGGGCACCCGGCTGGCGACTCCCGCCCGTGCTGTGTATCCACGCGACAAGGCGGCACTGGCGGGCATCGATCACCGGGAGCGCTATGACGCGGCCACGCCTGGTTATGCCGAGCAGGTTTTCTTCCATCATCTGAATCATGACGGCGACGGTGAGACAGAGGCCGTGCTCCATCAGGACGATTGGGGCGTTTCGCTGCGCTGGGACGCAGGGGCGCTGCCATACCTCACCCAGTGGAAGAACACGCGGCAGGGCATGTACGTCTGCGGCGTTGAGCCGGGCAACTGCATCCCTGAAGGGCGCAACGCAGCACAGGAAAGCGGGCGTTTGCAGATGCTTGATCCCGGAGCGAGCATAACGTTCTC
>JALSTC010000482.1 GCA_026983935.1 Ardenticatenia bacterium | reverse complement strand
CGGCGCTGGCCGGGCATGATCTGCATGTGCGCTGGAGCCGGGGCGTCATGATCGCCATGAATCTGCGCTGGGTGAACACCGTCATCAACCGCCTGCGACCGCCCTCTGATGGTGACATCCTGGTGCCGGTCGGCACGGTCAGTGTCATCGGTACGACCGCCGTGCACGTGGATCGCCCGGATGACAACACCATCGAACCCTGGGAAGTCAGCAGGATGCTGGACGAAGGGGAAGCCATCATCGCGGGCTTCCGGCAGGCGCGGGCGCTGCGTGCCTGGGCGGGTGTGCGCCCGCTTTACGAACCGCCGGAAGCGCATGACACAGACAGCGACCGCAGCCTCAAACGGACATTTTCCGTCGTGCGCCATGAACCGGGCTTCACCTCCGTCGTCGGCGGTAAGCTGACCACCGCCCGCCTGATGGCGGAAAAGGCCGCCGACGACATCTGCAATGGGCTGGGCATTGACGTACCCTGCACAACCGCCGACGATCCGCTGCCGACCGATCACCCGCGCCGCTATCACATGCTCGGCAATCGGCTGGAAGCGCTGGAATCTGGCAGGCTTTCCGGCCCGCTGATCTGTGAATGCGAGCTGATCACACAGCCGCAGCTTGAGCAGGCCATTGCTGCCTACCCCGAAACGCCCTCGCTGGATGACCTGCGGCGCGACCTGCGGCTGGGCATGGGGCCGTGCCAGGGCGGATTTTGCGGTGTGCGGGCGGCGGGTATTTTGCGGCAGGCCCGCAGCCTGACAGCCCCGCGGACCGTGGAATCGCTGCGGGAATTCGTCAGTGAGCGCTTCAAAGGCGGGCGTCCGCTGATGTGGGGCCAGCATCTGCGCCAGTTCCTGCTGGACGAAATGATCTACCGCCGCACGCTGGGACTGGATACCCGGGAAGCCTCCCATCCGCCAGAAACCGCCCCCCTGCCTGACTGGGCACACAACCACGCCCCCCTGCCCGATGTGCGGGCGAGAGGCTACCGTCATGTGGTCGTGATCGGTGCGGGACTGGCCGGACTGATAACCGCCGTTCATGCCGTGCAGGCAGGTGCGCGGGTTTCGCTGCTGGCGATGGGCATCGGGCGGCTGATCCTGACACCGGGCTGGTTCCAGGTTGGCGCATTCCGGGATCATCCGGGCGTGGCCGCGCTGCATGAATGGGATACCATGCAAGCCCATTTCTACACCGACCCGGCGGGGCATCTCCTACGCCTGCCGACGATGCTTGGCATCCTGCGGAAAACCGCGGCGGCTCCGCTGGGGCTGGCGGCGGGCGACCTGACCGAAGCATCCGCCCCGCTGATCGTCGGCTTTGCCGGATGGCGTGACTTCGATCCGGTGCTGTTCGCAGGAATGCTGGAAAAGCAGGGTATCCCGGCCCGCGCCGTGCATGTGGATTTCCCCGGCAGGCATGACGCCTGGGACCTCACCCCGACCGAACTGGCTCACCGCTTTGATTCCCCGGCCTTCCGCGATGAAGTGGCACGGCTGGTGCGCGGACGGCTGCGGGAAGAAAAGCGGGTTGGCTTCCCGGCGGTGCTGGGCCTGCACGACTCCGACGCGCTGGAAGATATGGTCGCCCGGATCGGGCTGCCGGTCTTTGAGATTCCGACTCTGCCGCCTTCTGTGCCGGGAACGCGCCTTTTCCATGCTCTCCGGCGCTGGCTGCTCCGGCATGGGGCACGGGTACAGATCGGGCATCCGGTCGTGCGGGCCATCACCGGCGACGACCGCGTGATCGGCGTGGCCGTTGCCAGCGCCGGACGCGAAACGATCGTCCGCGGTGATGCGTTCATCCTGGCGACCGGGGGCCTCTATGGCGGCGGCCTGCAAAGCGACGACCGGGGGCAGGTCTGGGAGCCGATCTTCGACCTGCCCGTCACTGCGGAGAACGATCGTACGACCTGGTTCCGGCCCGACCTGCTCGATCCAGCAGGACATCCCGTACACCGTTTCGGTCTGCAGGTGGATGAGCGGCTGCGTCCGCTGGGCGCGGACGGCAGCCCGGCATTCGCCAACCTGTTCGCGGCAGGACATCTGCTCGCCGGAATGGATACCGTTATTGAGGGCAACGCCGAAGGGCTTGATCTGGCCTCGGCATTTGCGGCGGCGCGTTCCGCGCTGGAAAGTCTGTCAGACACACAATGAGCGGCACATCCCAGCGCCTGCCATACCTGCGCCGAAAAACGTATCTCGCCGACATGACTCTTGAGGGAGCCTGATCCCCATGTCCGAAACGCTGCATTTACTGGAAAACACCCCCTTCACCTCGGATATGTGCGTCAAATGCAACATCTGCACGGCGCACTGCACCGTCGCGCCGCTGACCGACCTGTTCCCCGGCCCTAAGACGGTCGGGCCGCAGGCGCAGCGGATGCGCCAGCCGGGTATGCCCTCGGTAGACCACAGCGTGGATTACTGCTCCGGCTGCGGCATCTGCACGCTGGTCTGTCCACACGGCGTCAAAGTCATGGAAATCAACACACAGGCCAAAGCGGCGATGGTCGAGACGCACGGT
>JALSTC010000481.1 GCA_026983935.1 Ardenticatenia bacterium | reverse complement strand
GGACTGATGCTGTTCCCGTCGAATAAATGCGACCGGGGCAGTCTGACTTGCCGACTGCCCCGGCCTCAAAGGGAATATGGAGAAACCAGGCGATGCACGCCAGAATCACGTGCCCGCATTGGTGGCAGATTTGGGGGAGCTGCCCTGTCTGGTCTCTCCCCAGCGATCCCGGAATTGAATCAGGCCGTGCAGGAAGCCCAGCCCATAACTGAGATGCAGCGTGGCAAAGATGACCGGCAGGTAGGGCAGGTAAGCCTGCCCATAGCGCCGTGCTGTCCACAGCGAGGCCAGGGTATTGGCCAGCACATAGGACCCGACCACCATCGTCAGCAGGAAGCGGCCCGCTTTCCCGCCGATCAGCGCCATCAGCAGCGAGCCCCACAGCGCACTCACAAATGTAAACGGCACAAACTGGCGCAGGCTCATCTGGCGCGGATGCTTTTGCATGACGCGCACCTTCCAGTAGCCGTATTGATAATACTGCCGCCAGAGTTTGCGCAGTGAACTACGGCTGTAATACGTTGATCGTACGTCCGGAGCCAGCAGAATTTTGAAGCCAAGTTCGCGCAGCCGGTAGTTATATTCATCATCCTGGTTGCGCACCTGTTCTTCGTCATACGGCCCGGCGGCCTCGACCGCCCGCCGCGTGTAGGCGGGGAAAGCGACCGTATCCACGAACAGCCGCTCATCTTTCACCGTCCGGAAGGCCGATCCGCCGACTCCGAACGGCGTGCTCATGGCAATGGCAATGGCCCGGCTGAACGGCGTGGAGCCGATGGTTTCAATCGGGCCGCCCACCGCATCAACGCCGTCTTCCTGCAGATGCATCACGCATTTTTCCACATAGTCAGGCGCGATCTCGCAGTGCCCATCCACACGAATGATGATATCTCCCCGGGCGTGGGCGGTGGCGATGTTCAGGGCCGTCGGCGCGATCTGCCGGGGATTATCGTAAATGCTGACCGGGATATCGTGCTGATCGGCTACCTGCCGGACGATGGCCCTTGTGTCGTCGGTGGACATGCCGTCCGCGATCACAACTTCCATCCGGTCGTGAGGGTAGGTCTGCGTCAGCACGGAACCCAGCGAGCGGGCGATAAAATCCGCTTCATTGCGGATGGGCATCACAATCGAAACAAAGGGTTGGGTGTCAACCACCATATGCGTTCACCATCACTGCTTTCATCTTCTGGCCTGCGAAGTTACACGTGCGATCTCCTCCGGCGGCAGTTTGCAGACCACCGCCCGGAACTTGCCGCTGGATGTGCGGGGGACGGCGTCCAGCGCTTCGAATTCCACCGTGATCGGCCCCATGCGCTCACGCAGCCGGTCAGCGATGGACTGCGCATCGGCGTCGGTGAAGCCGGGCGCGGGCACATAGCGCACGCGCACCCGATCCAGGGCTTCCTGCACAATCTGCGCCTCGCGGATGGGCAGTTCGGCCTTGAAGACCGGGTCCAACCGCCCGACACGGCGGCCATCCGCGGTGTATAACACATCGTCAACGCGCCCCTCGATGTGGCTGACCAGCGGCAGGCTTCGCCCACAGGTGCAGGTATCTTCCGGCGGGGCCAGCGCCCCCCGGTCGCCGATGCGATAGCGCACCAGCGGCATATCGGCGTTGAGCAGCCCCGTGCTGACCAGATCGCCGGTCGTGCCGGGCGGGAGCGGTTGATCGCCTTCGACCACTTCCTGCCAGCCGACTTCCGGCCAGAGATGCAGCCCACCCGCTTCACATTCCCCGGCGGCCATCACCACTTCGGCCATGCCATATGTTTCCCGCGTCGGGCAGTGAAACGCCCGGCTGATGGCTTCCCGCTGGTAGTCCTCCACCGGTTCCGCATTGGTGATCGCCACCTTCAGGGTCACGTCATCGCGGCCCTGATGCAGTGCTTCTTCTGCCAGCGCGTGGAGGGCGGAGGTGTATCCCCATACGTATGCGATGCGGTAGCGTTGGAGTGCGTCCAGATAATGCGGGATCAGCGGCGGGGCCAGATGATAGGAAGACATATACAATTGGTGCATGGCCGCGTTCCACACCCAGAACGGCGGCTTCTGCTGTTCGATGGGCGCGACAAGCTGCCCGCCCAGAATCGCCCAGCGATCATGCCGTGAAACGCCGTACCACTGCCGCGATCGCGCCTCTACCAATGCATACCAGCGGCGCACCGTCTCCGGCTTCAGGTAAATGTCGAGCGGTTTACCGGACGTGCCGCTGGTGTGATCGTGGAACATCTTGCTGATATTGCAGTCATCGGCCACGAACGCGCGCGGGTTGGCCCGCAGCGTTTCCTTCTCCAGGATGGGCCAGTTTTGCAGCATATCCCATGCGGCACGGTCTCCCCGGCGGCGGCGCTGCTCCCATTGTTCGCGGTAGTAGGGCACCTGTGTGGCCGCCCGGTGCAGCACGTAGGCCAACCGCTCCTCGCGGTAGGCATGCCATTGATCGGGCGTCCAGTGGTCGCGCTCCAGCGCCTCCGCCACCAGCCGGTCGGTTTCCGCCGTGTAGCGCCAGCGCCAC
>JALSTC010000480.1 GCA_026983935.1 Ardenticatenia bacterium | reverse complement strand
CGGTGCTTCTGCAGATGCGCGATGACCTGCGCGCCAAAGTCGAAAACCTGAACACCCTGGCCGTTGAAGGCACGGGCTATACCAATCATCAGGCGGACGATGCCACTCAGGCCTTTGACCAGGCAAAAGACCTGGCGATCCGCACCAGCAGTCAGCATACCCTCCGTCTGGTGGAGGACGCGCTGGCGAAGTTCGAGAACGGCACCTACGGCATCTGTGAAAACTGCGGCAGGCAGATAGACATGGCCCGCCTGGAAGCCATCCCCTACACCCCGCTGTGCCTGCACTGCGCCGAATCGCGCGACTACCGTTGAAGCCGAGACATCGAAGGAAACATGGATGCGCCCTCGAAAGTGGTTATTTCTGGTCTGGGTTGCGCTGAGCGTCATTGTCATTGACCAGTTGAGCAAGGCCATCATCGTTGCCAGCCTGGAACCTTATGAAGAGTGGATGCCCATTGAGGCCATCCGCCCCTTCTTCTCCATCACCTACGTGACCAACACCGGCGCGGCGTTCGGCATTCTGCCGCAGGGCGGGATGCTGTTCACCCTTATCGCGCTGATCGTGGTCGGCGTGATCATCTATTTCTACCGCCAGCTCCCGGAGCGCGTCTGGCTGGTGCGGGTAGCACTGGGTCTGCAGCTCGGCGGGGCACTGGGCAACCTGATCGATCGCATCCGGCTGGGCTATGTGGTGGATTTTTTGCATGTCCGCTTCTGGCCGGTGTTCAACATCGCGGACAGCGCCATCGTGATCGGGGTCGGCCTGCTGATGATCCTGATGTGGCGGGAAGACCGCCGGTCTGCCGCCAGTAAACGCGAGGAAGCCGAAGCGGCGAAACCCCTGCCCCCGGAGGATGAGCCATCCTCTGTAACGCCGCGCTGAGGCCTGTTCGACGCGGCGGCGTTTTTTGCTATAATCCCCTCGTTCTGAGACCTGCTGCTCATCATCTGAATTTGAGGTTATTTCATGGCGTCGCTTTCCTTCCAGGATGTAATCATGCGGCTGCACGCCTTCTGGGCGGAGCAGGGCTGTGTGCTGTGGCAGCCGTACAATATCCAGCTTGGCGCGGGGACGGGTAACCCGGCCACGCTGCTGCGCGTGCTGGGGCCGGAACCCTGGTACGTGGCCTATGTGGAGCCGTCCGTGCGCCCTGACGATGGCCGCTACGCGGAAAATCCCAACCGGATGCAGTATTTCTACCAGTACCAGGTCATCCTCAAGCCCGATCCCGGCAACCCCCAGGAGCTGTATCTGGCCTCGCTGGAAGCGCTGGGCATCAATCCCCGCGAGCATGATATCCGCTTTGTGGAGGACAACTGGGAATCCCCGGCGCTGGGCGCGTGGGGCCTCGGCTGGGAGGTCTGGCTGGACGGACAGGAGATCACGCAGTTCACCTATTTCCAGCAGGCGGGCGGCCTCAATCTGGAGCCGGTCTCCGTCGAGATCACCTACGGGCTGGAGCGGATCGCGCTGGCGCTGCAGGAGAAAAATCAGGTCTGGGACATTGACTGGCTGCCTTCGGATGCGGGGCAGTTAACCTACGGCGACATCTTCAAGCGCCAGGAAGTGGAGCACTGCACCTATTATTTCGAAGTCGCCGACGTGGACGGCCTCAAAGCGACCTACGACGTTTACGAACGTGAAAGCAAGCGGGCGCTGAAGCGCGGGCTGGTCATCCCGGCCTATGATTACGTGCTGAAGTGCTCACACCTGTTCAACGTGCTGGATACACGCGGCGCGATCGGTGTGACCGAGCGGGCGCACTACTTCCGCCGGATGCGGGCCATGACCCGCGACGTGGCGAAGGCTTATGCCGAACAGCGCGAAGAAATGGGCTACCCCATCCAGAATCCGCGCTGGGCCGCACCGGAAGTGGCCGCGCCGCCGCCCATGCCTGCCGCCATGCCGGAAAAGCCCGCCGACCTCCTGCTGGAGATCGGTACGGAAGAGATGCCTGCCGGGGATATCGAGGATGCGCTGGCACAGCTTCGTGAGTCAGCCCCGGCACTGCTGGATGATCTGCGGCTGAGCCACAGCACGGTAAAGGTCTATGCCACGCCGCGCCGTCTGGTGATCTACGCCCACAAGGTTGCGCCGCGTCAGCCGGATACCGAGCAGACCGTGAAAGGCCCGCCCGCCCGCGCCGCCTATGATGCCGACGGCAACCCGACGAAAGCGGCCATCGGCTTTGCCCGCGGTAAGGGGCTGGACGTGGCCGATCTACAGCGGGCCGAGATTGACGGCGGGGAATACGTGGTGGCGACGGTGCGCGAGGCAGGACGCCCGGCCATCGAAGTGCTGGCGGAAGCGCTGCCTGCTCTCATCGCCGGGATCAAATTTGGTAAATCCATGCGCTGGAATGCCAGCGGCGTGGCCTTCAGCCGTCCCATTCGCTGGATGGTGGCTCTCTTTGGCGAGGATGTGATCCCTTTCACTTACGCCGACACGCCCAGCGGCAGCGTGACGCGCGGGCTGCGGCCCTACGGCTCCCCGGAAGCGACCGTTGAATCACCGGCGGA
>JALSTC010000479.1 GCA_026983935.1 Ardenticatenia bacterium | reverse complement strand
GCTCCGGGAGTTCATCGTGGGCATGGTGCTGATCGCCGTGGCAGCGGCCCTGCTGCGCCCTGCCTGGGCTTACCGAAAAATCGGCGCGAAAGCTGTATTGTTTCAGGTCAACGGAGTGAATCAAAACGCGCTCCGTCCCGATGACATTGTGGCGAGGCCGGGCTGGCCTCGCCACGGGTTTATCGTCCCCGTTCAGCGCTAACTGACAGGTGCCAGGAAGCCATGCGTGAGCGTTCTACCCGCCGTATCCAGAACGGTGACCGTGATCGTGGGGCTGGCACCGGACGGCCCGCCGCAGAACAGACTGATGTTAATTGAGTCACCGACCACCGTCGAGCCGGTGACTGAGACTTCGGAGGGAGAGCTGGATACGACAAAATACTCCTCTATGGCAGCGCCATCGGTCGAGCTGTAAGTGACGGTGGCGGAGGCTGTGGTCAGATAGGGGCAGTTCACGCTGGAAGGGCCGCTCAGACTGGCCGCACTTGAAGGCCCGTGATAACCACAGGATGTCGGGTCCCAGAGGCATGCACCTTCCGGCGAAAGTACACACTCAGACGAATCGTGATCTCCACAATCGCTGCAGCTTCCACAGCCTCCCCAGCCGCCGGTCGTCGGCAGCGGCGTTGCGTTACCTGTGCCCGCACCGGAGACCCCGCCAGGCGGTGGTGGCAGCGTGGGCACATAGGCACTCAGGACATCGGCAATATCCTCGACATTATCGGGAATCGTGATGCTGCTGGTGAATCCTGGCAGCGCACCCAGCAGCGGCGATCCCGCCTGGACACCCTGCAGCAGAGTCTCCAGCGCTGGCGAGGATGGCACATCCACCAGCCGCGAACCGCCGTCCACCGCCCCGGCCTCATTGAGGGTAACGGCGATGGCCTGGCCGGGTGTCGTCAAACTGATAGGCACGCCGTTAACGGTCGTCCGCAGATGGCCATCCAGCAGGATGGCGACCAGCGCCTGACCGCCACCGGGCAGATCGACCGTCACAAGCGCGATGGTCGATCCGATGTGTATCTCCAGTTCGTTGACGTTAAGCTCTACCTCGGCCAGCTCCGTACTCTGCACCATGAGCGCATTGGGCGCTTCGTTGCAGGTCGGTCCGGCAAAGCCCGTGCTCAGGTAGAAGGCCTGCATCGGGCCATAACGCGGCACGGCATTGGGGCCATAAGTCACCGGCAGGGCAGCGGCGAGGGCAGAGTCCTCTGGCCGGATCAACCCGGCATAAATCCAGGCATTGCCGCCAACGGTGGTTGAGGCCTCATACCAGTCACCGGCGTCATTACGCCCCACCAGCGACAGCTCCGTACCGGCACGCACGCTGGTCACCACATTGGCGGCGGTTGTGGGCCGGCTGCGCAGGTTGGCCGCGGTGAGCGTTTCAGCCGCGACGGGCCTGACTGACTGAACGGCGGCGGCCTGCTCCGGCGTGACGGCGTTCGTCACCGTCGCATCCCCCGTCAGCAGGAAAAGGACGGCCTGGCCGGGCAGCGTATCCGGCAGATTGGCCTGCAGGTGCATGACCGCCACGCCCCACAATTCCTGCCGCACATCCAGCGGCGATGTGCTGATACGCTGCAAATCCACCAGCGGTACGCGATCGGCGGGCGCATGGAAAACCAGGTCGTCGCGCGGCTCCCAGAAAACAGAATCCACACGGCTGCTGCCGTAGCAGGCCGTATCCCGCGCCAGCCCGCCGCAGCTATCATCCAGCGAACGCAGCACCGTCTCCACGAAAGGCGGGCAGGAACCGCTTTCCTGGGCATGGAGGACACGCATACCTGCCCAAAGCGCCCCTGCCAGCAGCAGCATCATAATGAATATTCCGACCACAATAAAGCGGAGTAACAAAAAACGGCGCATAGCAGTACATCCTTTGCTAAAGCAACCATTGGGGGCCCACAACGATTTTTACCATACCACAAACCCGGCCTTTTCGCCTGCAAACCTCACCGTTTTTGCTTGACAGGCATAAATGCGCATGTTACCATGCCCTCAACAACTGCATAGACTCATCAAGAGCGGGGGAGGGACCGGCCCGAAGAACCCGCGGCAACCCCCGAAGCGTCGGGAAGGTGCCAAGTCCGTCAGGGTATCTGGAAGATGAGAGCCGAGCATGTGGCAGCCGCGCGCTTCTCCAATACCGGGGAGGCGTTTTTCATACAGGACGATGGCGTGGACAAACAACCCTACCCCATTCTGGAATACGACAATACGCGGGAAGCGGTGATCGCGTATGACTACGACATCGCGCCGGAGGACAGAATCGCCCCGGAGCGCGGCGTGCTGTGCTACTTCCGGGAAGTGGTGGAGGATGTGTGCGAGCGCTACGGCGCAGAACCCGCGCATACCATGCATCCTGAAGACGGCCCACGCACCATTTACCGGGTCATGCTCAACAACACCCCCCTGCTGCTGATCAATCCGCCGGTCGGGGGGCCAATGGCCGCCGTCACACTGGAACGCATGATCGCGCTGGGCACACGCAAATTCATCGCCTGCGGCGGGGCGGGTACGC
>JALSTC010000478.1 GCA_026983935.1 Ardenticatenia bacterium | reverse complement strand
TGGACCCTCGTTTGCTGGAGTTCATCCGTACGCGGGTGAACACATTTATCAAGTGGGACCTGGTGCGCTTTTTCCATGACAATCCCCACACGACCGACACTGCCGAGAACATTGCACGCTACACCGGGCGAGAGATGTCCGCTATCGAAAACGACCTGAATGAACTGGTCGAGTCTGGAGTGCTGCAGCGGGCCGACGTTGCCGGGCTGACCGTGTACACGCTGGCCACAGATGATGAAGTGCGCGATCTGATCAACCGCTTTATTCTGGCCTGTAATGATCGCCAGTTTCGTGTGAAAGCGATCTATCATGTGATCCGGGGCATGGGGGAGAGATGAGGGTTGCTGATGGAGCGTAAGCCGACGGGGATTGCCGGCCTGGACGACATGCTGATGGGCGGCTTCTTGCCGGAAACGGCCAACCTGATCGAAGGCGCACCCGGCACGGGGAAAACGACGCTCGGCATACAGTTTATTTATCACGGCATCACCGCCTGCGATGAGCCGGGCCTGATTCTGACGTTTGAGGAATTCCCACAGCAGTACTATCGCGATGCGGCTGGCTTTGGCTGGGATCTGCCCGGTCTGGAGGCGCAGGACAAGCTCCGTGTGATCATGACCAGCCCGGAAGTCACGCTGGCGGATATGAAGCGCGTGGGCGGCTTGCTGGAGCAGCAAGCCGCCGCGATTGACGCTCAACGTATTCTTGTGGACAGCATCTCGCACTTCGAGCGGCTCGCCACCGATCGTATTGCTCTGCGGGAAATGCTTTTCGAGTTCATCAATGCTTTGAAGCGTCTGGGGCTGACGGCAGTGCTGACTCGCGAGAGCGCCACACTGCTGGGCGGTGATTCGCACGTCGGGCAAGACCTGGCATTTGTGGCGGACAGTTATACGCTGCTGCGCTTTGTTGAGATTGACAGCGTGATCCAGAAGGCCCTGCTGGTGCTGAAGCTGCGCGGCTCTGACCACGCAAAAGATATCCGCCAGTACCAGATCACCGGCGAAGGCCTGGTTGTGCATGCCCGTTTTGAGGGGCAGCGGGGCATTATGAGTGGGAATCCAAGCCCGAATATGGCAGACGCATTTGGCCAGGCTTTTGGCCGTCCATCCAGAAGCTCCTCGAGGTGATGGTGGGGGAATGAACACACTGAGCCCAAATCAGATATTGTTGATTTATGCGTGGTTTCCCCTGTCTGTCATGATCTTCCTTTTACTTCTCATTGCGCGCTTTTACCAGAATCTCACTGGCGAGAACACACGATATTATCTGTTTGCCGTGCCAATTGTGATCTTTGGCGTGGCAGCGGCACATTACGCGAACATTGATCGGGTTATGGGTGATCCGGCGGGTGACCTGCTGCTGTTCCTCGGCGGCCTGGTGCTGGGCTATCTGAGCATCCGGCTGTACCGCCAGATGACCGAAGGGCGTTGAGGTGGTAGACGACGATGAGTGAGGAGGTCTTCATCCTGTTGAGCACCGTCGGGCCGCTGTCCGTGACGCTGGCGCTGGTCGTGATTGGTTTGCTCAGCCAGCGTCTGGGAGCGGTCACCAAAATGCCGCCGCACTACCGCTGGTTTTATGTCGCGGCCGTCCTGACCGGGAGCAGCGTTGTGGTGCGCCTGTTGGGTGTCAGTGTGCGCTCACAGGATATCCTTTCGCTGCTGTACGCAGCATTGTTTGCACTGGGCGTTACCCTGGGTGTCGTTGTTGCGTGGTACTACTGGAGCTGGCTGTTTGGCGAACGTGAAGCATAGGCGAGCAACGGTGCGCTGATACTGATGACAACCCCCGTAGAGACATCAAAGATGCCGGAGTCAAACGGAGATCACCAGTCCATTGTGCTGCTGCTTGTTAACAACAAGGGGATGGTTTTGGGTGGGGATATTCCTCATCTGGCGGATGTTCCGCTGCCGGCCCGGCTTTCAGAAGTTCTGATGCCTTATCGAAGAGATTCTGATTTTGCCGCGTGGTGGGCCGATCTGCTTGCGCATGCGCCAGGCGGCGAGAAAATGGCATTTCTGCATCTGGCCGGGCAGCACAGGACGCCGGTTTCTGTCCGTGTTGTTCCTGTGGCCCATGATGAATACGTTGTGAGCTGCTTCCCCCCTGGTTACAGACGCCTGCCCCGCTTGAATGCGTTGTATCACATCGGTGTGGCCACGTCGCGGCTGGAGCTGAACAGTGTCCTGCGCACGGTGCGTGAGCAGATCTATGCGCTGCTGCCTGCCGACTGCAGCTTTTATATCGCGCTCTACGATCAGGAGCCGGACAGAGTTATTTTTAAGGAGCGCATGGAGGATGGCGAGTTCTGCGGGGAACAAATCTCGCAGATGCCCCATGATGGGTTGATCGGCTGGGTGATGCGTAACCGGCAGAGTTTGCTGATCAATGATATCGAGCGTGACCCGCTTCCAGTGACCCCTGTCGTTTATGGTCGAATGCCGCGTGCGTTGATCCTTGTGCCTCTGGTTGCTCATGGTGAGCAGGTTGGGGCGATTTCTGTGCAGAGCTACCAGCCGGAT
>JALSTC010000477.1 GCA_026983935.1 Ardenticatenia bacterium | reverse complement strand
CCTGACGACTCATAGAACATTCACGCCGCGTCCCTCTGTTTTTGCGGTACACTCTCCACACAATCATTATCGGGAAAAAAACCAACCGGGAGCTGCCGTTTGATGAAGCATACTGCGATGCGCTGGCCGGTACTGGCAGCGCTTTTGATGGGGGCGCTGCTGCTGGGGGCCTGCGGCGGTGGGCTGCCTGCCGGGTCCCTGCCGCCGCTTGCACCGACGGAAACCGCTGTGCCGCTGGCCACGCCAACCTTCCCGCCACTGCCAACCGCTGCCCCGCTGCCGGAAGTCAACTGGGAAGACACGGCCATCTTCCAGCAGGCCATGCGCCCGGAGTTCGCCGACGATGTGGAGGCCTTCACTGACCGCAACCGTTATTACATCGAGGCCACGCTCACGCTGGGCGATGTGGTGACTCTCTACGGCGCGGAGCGAGTCCGTTATACCAACCGCTCCGCCGACACGCTGGATGAAATCGTCTTCCGCCTGTACCCCAATCTGACGGCTTTTGCCGGGCAGATGAACGTGTTCGACGTGATGGCGAACGGCCAGCCGGTCACGCCTGTTGAAGAAGAGCGCCGCTCCGTGCTGCGCGTGCCGCTGCCGGAGCCGCTCGCGCCCGGCGAAAGCGCCGAGGTTGTGCTGCAGTTCAACAGCGCCATCGAGGGCGGCTTTGCCGCCAGCTACGGCGAATACAGCTACCAGCGCGGTGTCTTTGCCGCGCCGGAGTGGTATCCGGTGTTGAGCGTCTACGAAGAAGGGCGCGGCTGGTGGCATACCCGCGCCCACAGCATCCAGGGGGAGCAGACCTACACCGAAACCGGGCTGTACGAAATCCGGCTGACTGCTGACGATGATGTGACCGTTATCATGAGCGGCAGGGAAATTGACACGGTGGACAACGGCGACGGCACGCTGACCCATCACGTCGTCAGCGGCCCGATGCGCGACAGCATTCTGGTCGCCAGCCGCACGTTGATCCCCGTGCGCGGCGAAGTGGACGGCATCGCCCTGAACGTCTACTACTGGGACGACCCGAACAATCTGGAGCGCAATGCCCGCGCCGCCGAGGCTGGCCTGCAGATCGCCGCCGATGCGCTGCGCATCTTCAGCCGCACCTTTGGCCCTTACCCCTTCAATGAGTTCGACGTGGTGCAGACCAATACCAGCGCAGGCGGCATCGAGTATCCGGGCGTGATCGTCGTCGCCAACAACGTCTGGAGCGCGGCTAATGACTTCTTCGAGACGGTCGTCGCCCATGAGGTTGCCCACCAGTGGTGGTACAGTCTGGTCGGCAACAATCAGGTGGCCTACCCCTTCATTGACGAAAGCCTGACCAGCTTTTCCGAGTACGTCTACTACTGGGAGACGGCAGCAACGCCCCGCGATGAACAGTACGCCAGCGACTTCATCCGCAGGGAGCGGTCGCTCTACAACAACTACGTCGGGCAGGGCAACCCGGACCTGCCGCTGGGCCTCTCCACGGACAGCTATTTCGGCTTTCAATACACGCTGATCATCTACACCAAAGGGCCGCTGTTCTTCAACGAAATCACGGAGATGATCGGGCGTGAAGAAATGTACCGGGTTCTGCAGGAGTACTTCCGCCGCTACCGCTATGAAGTGGCCGAGATCGGGGACATGCTGGCCGTTTTCAACGAGGTGACCGGCCAGCAGTGGGATCAGATGTTCTATGAATGGGTCGGGAGCTTCCCCGGCCTCGATCCCGCCGCCATCGCCACGGTGGATGCCTCGCAGCGTGGTGGGTAAGGTGAAGGAAAAGGAAAAGGAGAACGCCATGCGCCGCCTGTTGAGCATCGTCCTGCTGCTTTCAATTGCTTTTGGCGTCGCTCCTGTCCGGGCGCAGGGAGAGGCCCGCGACCTGCTCACCCACTACGGCCCGGCCATGCGCCCGCAGTTCGCCGCCGACCTGGTCAATGAGAGCGCCGGACGCCCGTTTTATACGATGGATGTGACGCTGACCATCGGTGAGGATGCCGTGCGTTTCAACGGCACGCAGACGGTGGCGATCACAAACACCAGCGCCGACACCTGGAACAGTGTGGTTTTTCGCCTGTACCCGAATCTGGCGAGCTTCGGCGGTGATCTGACCGTCTCTGCCGCTGCCGTCAACGATCGGGCGGTCGTCCCCATGCCTGACGCCAGCCGCACGGTGCTTGATGTTCCTCTGCCGGAGCCGCTGCCGCCCGGCGGCACCACCTCGATTGCCCTGAACTTCCAGACCACGATCATCCCCGGCGAGGAAGTGCTCTATAACCAGTTCAGCTATCTGGAGGGCATCCTCGCCGCGCCGGATTTCTACCCCGTCCTGAGCGTCTATGAAGATGGGCGCGGCTGGTGGCGGGCTGCTGCTCATCCCCAGGGCGATGTCGTCTACAGCGAAACGGCCTTCTATGATGTGCGGCTGACCGCGCCCGCCGATCTGGTCGTGGTGACGAGCGGTGTCACGGTGGCAGAAACGCGGCGGGACGACACCGTCACCTATGCCATCGTCGCGCCGCTGATGCGC
>JALSTC010000476.1 GCA_026983935.1 Ardenticatenia bacterium | reverse complement strand
TTATTCGCCACGATTTCCGGGCAAGGTTATGGAAACAAAGTCCCCGGACTCGGTGCTGTTACGCCAACTGGTAACACCCAATGTACCACCATCTACTGCGATGACAGTGCCTTTGGCCCGGCATCGGTGGGAAAAACAGGCAAATAGAGTCCCCGTGTAAGGCGGGCGGGTTTCTGAACAGAGGGCTTAAAGAGGGTGCCCGGCAAAGGTTGAGAGGGGTGCATTTCAATTTGGCGGCGAGTTTTGCAGTTGTTGCCAACGCAGGTCAAAGCGGCTGCTCATATACCCTATATACCTTATATCTAGCTACCGGATACTTGAGCAAATGAGCGAGGGCCAGACAAATTCCGCCGACTCGATAAGGTTAAGGTACCATCCAAAAACCTGTCGAGGAGCCATGAGAAATGCTGTCTAACCCTCGACTGTATGATACCTGGCGCAAGCAATCGCATCAACTGACGTCCGGTCACTGTGAAAGTCGCTTGAAAAGTATGCTGTGGTTGATTGTCGGTATGTTTCTGGTAAACAGTGTGCATCTGACCAAAATTGGGGGCAAGTTGCCGCTGCGCACACAAAAACTGAGCCTGGATAAACGCTTGCGACGGTTTTTGAGTAATTGCGCGGTGCGTCCGCGCGAATGGTATCATTCGGTCATCCGGTGGTGAACTTGACAACTGCCTCTTCAACCTCCGGAGCGACCCGGTTCTTGGGATTGGGCTTCTGCCGACTGATCTCCCGTAACCCTGCCATCCCGTGCTCGGCATAGAGCTGCCTGAACCGGTAGAAGCTGTCTCGCGAGTAGCCCATGATGCGGCACACCTGGCTTACATTCCCCAGTTCTTCTGCCAGTCGTAGCAGGCCCGGTTTGTTCTTGATAATCTTCGCTTCGTTGGTCATCTGACACTCCCTTTTGTGCTCATCCATTGTAGTGTGAGTGTCAGATTAAGTCGTGACTACTTCATATAATTAACGAAAGCGCCACCATCCCTGGCAGCGCTTCCCCCGATATATGTGTTACCTCGAGCGGGAGCGACGGGATTCGAACCCGCGATCTCCGGCTTGACAGGCCGGCATGTTAACCGCTACACTACGCCCCCAATGTGGTCTGCATTATAGCAGGGGGGGATTCCCCTGTCAATGATTTTTGTCGATCCGCTCCCCCATGGGGCGGACCGTGCGGCTCCACAATCCGCCCCATGCTTCCACGCTGCGCCACTATCCCGTGATAGGAACTTCCGCCGAGAGATCGCCCTCCAACTGCGTATAGGCCGCCGACACCCAGCCTCGTCCCAGCGGGAAGTTAACCTCCCACCAGGTGTTATCGGCATTGCGCCCCACGACATCGGCAACCGCGCCATTGGCCAGCCAGCCGATGCGGGTATATGTAATTCCCGGTCCGCTGCGCACGTTCAGGTTAGCTGTGGTGCGGATGCGCAGGCCTGTAGGGGTGCCAAAACCAAGCGGCGCCACCTCCTCCGCCGGGGGCACGACCGGGATCAGGGCCGCGTCACCCACCAGGGTCGTCCAGCCGCCGTTGACCCAGCCCTGGACCGCTCCGTAGTTCACGCGCAGCCAGCGTGGATCGGTTGAACTGCGTCCGGTGACGGGCAGCATCGTATTCTGGCGGACCCGCCCGATGACTGGATAAGCCACGCCTGGCCCCTGCCGCACGTTCAGCAGGAAGGCGTTTACCTGCGCCTGCACGTTGATCGTGGTGTCTATAGCTGGACGAGTATATACCCAGTAGAAGCGCAGCGAGGCCAGCCGGGTGGCTTCGTAGTATTCGAGCACTATTGTATGCTCTCCCGGCGTCATCTCGCGATCCAGGAAGAAATAGTCGCCGCTGGAAAGATGCCACTCATCCAGCACCAGCCCACCGTCAATGTACATGCGCACGCCATCATCTGCCCGGACGGCAAAGCGCACCGGCCCAGCATCAAATGTCAGGTTGCGCGTCAGACGGGCGCTGAAGTTGTCTGCCGGAACTACTGCTGCCGGTGAGCCGGTCCGCCAGTTAAGATCGAAGCCCAGTCCTTCGATGCGCTCCTGGTAAACCGGCAGCCCGCTGAGTGCCGTGTTGTTGAAGTACTCGGCCAGCCATGCGCCGGTGATCGTCGTGGTGGAAGGCACCGGTGTCGGCGGTGCGGCGCTGACCTGCGCCCACTCCACCCGAATGGCGGCGACTTCCAGGTGTTCGTAGTATTCGATGCGGATCGCATGCTGGCCCTGGCCAAGTGCGACCACGGCCGTATAGGGCGGCGTGAAGCCGCTGTCGTACCAGGCATCAATCACCAGCCGATCATCCACCCACATCCGCACGCCGTCATCGGCGTAAACCGTGAAGGTGTACGTCCCTGCGGAAAAATTCGGTGATCCCGTCCAGCGCACGCTGAAGTTATCCGGCGGAACCAGTCCCGGGAACGGCGAGTTATAGCCCCAGTTGTAGTCAATCACTGCCTCGGTTTGCTCAAAAGCTGCCGGCCCGGCCAGGTTGGGATTGTTATAATACTCGGCCACCCATGTTGCTGTCGCC
>JALSTC010000475.1 GCA_026983935.1 Ardenticatenia bacterium | reverse complement strand
CGAATACGCGAACTGCCCTGGATGCGCTCTTCTAGCGTCAAAGTGGTCATGTTGTCTACCTCCTGCAAATCATCCTCCGACAGACAGACCACCCCGGCAAACGCACTACCGATGCGCATCCAGCCAGGCGGCCACGTCGCTCAACACCTGCCCCCTTTCCGGCTCGTTGAATATCTCGCGGTAAAGCCCTTGATAGGGGACATATCGCCCTGTCAGCCGCAATCAATGTGGCAGGATACCATATCCCGCCCATGTATCCACCCACGCAGTGCCCAGCAGCAGCCCTCCATCCCGCTGTGGAGCAGCCTCCTCCAGCGGCAACGGCAGTCCATCTTCCCAGTAGTACACGAACAGCAACACAACGTACCTCCCCATAGGCACGCGCCAGGGAATTTGCAGCACACGGTCATCACGATACAACTCCCCCGGCTGCCAGGCAGAGGTCTGCCCCGGCGTCAGATCGCCCACCGGGCCGCTGTCCACCTGGGCCACCAGACGCCCGCTCGCATCCAGCAAATGCAGGCCCAGGGAATAATCTCGTTCTGGCGGCGCATCAACAGCCCACCAGGTCCGCACGGTCAACACATCTCCCGGCATATACGGTCCGCGAGGAACAAACGATGCTCCCTGGAAACGAATCGTCTCTCCCACCCGATAACCCTGCACCAGCGGCGGGGCTTCGTAATGCTCCACGATAAAATACCAGGGTCCCCAGAATTCAGTATAAAGTCGCCCATCCGCCACCGCCGCCTGCAGCGCAGCATCACGGCTGCCCTGCCGGGAAAGATACCATACGCCGCCGGGCGCATCTGCCGGGTCGGTTACACGGGGAATGGCACGCCCCCCCGGCATGTATAGACTCTCATAGTACCACCAGCCCAGCGGGTCTCCGCATGTGCACCCCGGATCGACAACCAGCACCTCACCAGGCGCTAACCGATCCGCAAGTTCACGCACCAGATCACGAATCGGGGGACTGTCAGAATAAGCCGGGCGAAAATGGAAGGGCTGCCAGGCAAACACGGCAGACGCCAGCACCAGCAAAACGCCGATCCGACGCAGGGGGACAGGCAGCGCCCCTAGCCCCAGCGCCAGCAATACAATCAATCCCGGCACGGTGAAAGTTAAATAGCGCTCGGTATACAGCCCCACACGAGCACGCAGCAGATAGGCCAGGGCCGGGACGGCAAGCCCCCACCCCGCCAGCCACAACACGGTCAGACGTACAGATCGGGGGCCTCGCCACATCAGCAGCACCAAACCGCCCAAAACCAACAAAATCAACATCACAAACAACACAGGCTGCCCGCCACTATAGGCCCTGAACATCATCTCCGGCCCCTGCAAAAAGTACGCCGGTAATGTACCGTTCACGGCAAACACATAAGCACGCACCTGCATCGCCTCAATAAACTGCCCCCATAATGGTAAAAATGCTGCGGCAGCCACCAGCGGCATCGGCAGCCAGCGCAGCAAACGACGCGGCGCGGTCAGCAGGACATGCCCGCCCAGAATGACAGTGATGATCAGCGCGGCATACTGCGTATACCACAGTGCCACCAGCCCCACTACATAAAAAAGCGCCCGCCGCCACGTGGGATGCGACAGCCAGCGCAAATGCAGCCATAATACCAACCCTATCAGCGGCAGCAGCAGGGCATAGCCACGCAATTCCAGCAAAAAATATAAGGTGTAGCTGGACGTGGCAAACAATAATGCGGCCAGCCAACCCGTCCGACGACCACCCAGCCGCCGCCCAATCTGAAAAAAGCAGGTAGTCCCCAACAAACCGTAGAATACCCCGGTCATCCGCAGGATGACATCATGCGGTCCGGCAAGGCGCATCCAGACATAAAGCGGCAGATAATACAACGGCGGCCAGTTCAGCTCCCGATCCAGCAAGAGTTGATCCAGCCGCCCGCTGATATGATGCACCGTGTAAAACTCATCTTCCCATAAACTCGTGTCCCCCGCATGCAAAATCAAAATCGCTGCCGCCAGCAGCAACACCAGTGTGGAAATCGCTATCTGCCGCCGATCAATGCCCGTCTCACGTTCAGCTATATACATCTCTCACCTGCACAAATGCCTGGCATCAACCTGATCGCGCATCCAGCCAGGCGGCCATATCGCTCAACACCTGCTCCTTTTCCGGCTCGTTGAAAATTTCGTGGTACAGCCCCTCGTAGAGGCGCATCGTTTTATCGGAGGAGCCGATCGTGCGTTCAATGACCCGCAGCCCTTCAGGATCGGCCAGCACGTCTTTGCTGCCGTGCATGGAAAGTACGGGGATGGTGATCTGCGGCAGTCTTTCCTGCGCATCCTTCGCCAGCGCCAGCAACTGCGCGCCCATCCGCGCCCGCACCTTTCCGCGGTAGTTCAGGGGATCGGCGTCGTATGCCGCCCGCACTGCCGGGTCTCTGGAGATCGTCTCAGCCGCCAGCGGCATGAGGGGCAGCCTCGGCGCAATGGCTGCCAGCAATCCGCTGATCGCCTTCATATAGCCCGGCACAGCGTCGCCCATGCTGACCGCCGCACCAGA
>JALSTC010000474.1 GCA_026983935.1 Ardenticatenia bacterium | reverse complement strand
CTTCCGTCCGCCCCATCTTGAACATGGTTGTGCCGCAGACCGGGCATTTCCCTCTTGTTCCCGGTGTTCCGGACCTGGTATAGACTGCGACAGGATCGAGCATGTCGCGTTTTGTTTTGCATTTCACACAGTATGCCTGCATTGTGTCAGTCATGAAAATCCTTGCTTTCGGCCTCATAGTTTCATGTTTACATCAGCGCTAAAGATAGGCGTGGGCCCCTTTTTCTCGCAGTTGCCGGACGACTTCTCGCACGTCCTGGGCCCGGTCACGATGGCAAACGAGGATGGCATCTTCTGTATCCACGATTACCAGGTCTTTTACACCGATGGTGACAACCATCCGATCGCTTACGATCATGGTATCAGTTGTGTCAATCTGGATATGGGATTCGTGCTTTCCATGCGTGACGTTGCCGTTGGCGTCGCCTTCCAGCACATCGAAGAGCATGTCCCAGCTTCCCACATCGCTCCAGCCCAGGTCAACCGGAATGACCGCCACGTCTGGCGCGCCTTCCATGATGGCATAATCGAGCGAGAGTTTTGGCATCCGCTCCCAGTACGGCGTCAACTGCCGGGTGAAATCCGGCGCGTTGATCAGGGGCCGAATCTGCGCAAGCAGATCATACATGACCGGCTGCTGGCGCTCGAATTCGGCTATGAGATGTTGTACTGACCAGATAAACATACCGCTGTTCCAGCTATACAGCCCGGAACTCAGGAAGCGGATGGCAGTTTCAAGGTCGGGCTTTTCGGTGAAGCTGTCGGCTTTGTAGCATTCGAAGCCGTTGCGTACGTCCAGCAGTTCCCCGCGCTTGATATAGCCGAATTCTGTCGCTGGACGCGACGGCGATATGCCCAGCGTGACGGCCATCCGCTGTGCCGCAAGCTCCGCTGCCGTCTTCAGCACCTGTCGAAAGCGTTCCGTTCGCGCGATGAAATGGTCGGCAGGCAGGATGGCTACCACGGCATCCGGATCGCGTGCGGCAATGACCATGCTGCCCAGTGCTGCTGCCGGCCCGCTGTCACGGCCAAACGGCTCGATGATGAAGTTCTCTGCCGGGATATCCGGCACATCGGCCTGCAGGGCTTCCACCTGGTCCTGCCCGGTGATGACGAAGACGCGGGTAGGGTCCAGCAGGGGCTGCAGCCGCTGTACGGTCATCTGAAACATGCTCTGCTGCCCGTCAATTAACGGCAGCATTTGCTTGGGGCGTGATTTCCGGCTGAGCGGCCACAGGCGCGTGCCGCCGCCGCCAGCCATGATCAGCGCATAGAAGTGGGTTGTCTCGGTCATATCCTCACCATAATAAGCTGCAAATCATATAACGGTGATGGAAGAACAATAGAGCGCCATTAATCCAAGGTATAGGGAGCTTTTGGCCCCCGTGCCAGTGTGTACTGCATGCTGCCCGTCTGCCGCACCATGCCTTTCAGCTCCATCAGGGTCAGCATACTGCTCAGCCTGGCGATGGGCAGCCCGCTCTCCCGGCAGAGTTCGTCAATGTGCATAGGCTCATCGCTGAGATACTGCAAGATCAGGCGCTCTTCCTCATCTTCCGGGATGATTGTTTGCACTTCATCCCTCGTTTGTGCAGTTCCTCGTGTGAGGTTTAACTCCTCCAGCACGTCATCAATACTGATAACAAGCTTGGCCCCATCCTGAATCAGCCTGTTAGTTCCCTGGCTTGTAGCCGCAGTCGTTTTACCCGGTATGGCAAAGACTTCGCGCCCCTGTTCCGCCGCCAGATCCGCGGTCAGCAGTGCGCCGCTTTTCAGGGGCGCTTCCACCACGATCACACCCAGCGATAGTCCGCTGATGATCCGGTTGCGCGGCGGAAAGTTCCTGGCCTCGGGTGGTGTGCCGGGCGGAAATTCGGTGAGCAGCGCACCGTGGTCGGCGATCTCACGGGCCAGCTTGCGGTGTTCCGGTGGATAAACAATGTCAATACCGCAGGGCAGGACTGCGACTGTCCGCCCACCCGCGTCCAATGCACCGCGGTGCGCAGCGGCATCAATGCCCAGCGCCAGCCCACTGACGACGGTGATTCCTGCGTTGGCCAGCTCTCCCGCCAGTTGGTAGGCCATATCGCGCCCATAGGTGCTGGCTTTCCGCGTGCCCACGATAGCCACTGCCCAGTCATCTGCAGTTGTCAAAGAGCCATGCACATACAACAGCGGCGGCGCATCCGGCAGTTCCTTCAGCACCGACGGATAATCAGCCTCTTCCAGAGTCAGCGCCGCCGCGCCCAGTTCGCTGATGCGCTGCTGCAGCGCATCCAGATCGAGCCTGCGACGCGCTTCCTGCAAGTTGTTAATGGTGCGGCGATCCAGCCCCGCTTCACGCAGCGCCTGCGCATCGGCGTGCCAGGCAGCTTCCAGCGTGTTGAAGTGCTGCCGCAGCATCTGCATTCGCAGGGGGCCGATGCCCGCCACATGATTGAACCCAATCCAGTATTTGCGTGCGCTCAACGCCGCGTCCCTTCGTCAGATCGGGCAGACAGAATAGCAAGCGTCTTATTAGCTGTCAAGGGGAGTTGTTTTT
>JALSTC010000473.1 GCA_026983935.1 Ardenticatenia bacterium | reverse complement strand
CGGAGACCATTGTGCCTCTGGCCCCAAGACGCGGCACGGGGCCTTCGATGATTTCCACGCCGCAGTCCTGGATATGGGCCATCACCTGCGTGAGCGGCGTTGTTGTCAGCAGGCAGAAGTCCGCCGCGCCGGGGGTGGGAGCCTGCGCCTTTGGGGAGAATTCGTGCCCGGCCTGATGCAGGTTGATCTTGTGGTGGCCAAAGTGCAGGGCCTTGCGTCCTGTCAGGGGCGTTGTCCTGACCTCCATACCCAGCACCTGAGCGTAGAACTCACAGGTGGCATCTACGTCCCGCACGGTCAGGACGATGTGATCAATTCCTTCGAGTAGCATGGCTCATTCTTTTCATAAGCAGCGGCGGTGCGGCACTGAGAGTCATACCGTGATCATGGGGGAACAGCCCCCTCTACAAGCTCCCCCTTATTCTAAGAAGATTTGCTGCTTTGCGCTAACACGCGCCGTTACTGGCAGTTGACCGGGCTGTTTTCCACACGCAGCAGCAGCCGGGCATGGCCGGAGATCGGCCTGTCGCCGTAAACGGCCTGCATGTCCACGACCAGCAGGTATTCGCCCGGCGCGGTGGCGCTCACGTCGGTGTAGAGCGTCACCCGGTCGCCGACGCGGGCCTGGTCGGTTGAGACGAAGACCTGCGGCATCCCGGCAATGGGCACGCTCTGCGGTTCCAGGGTGACGTTCAGCGCGGCAGGCCAGCCGGTGTTGATCACCTCGAATTCGCCCACGGTGACCACACGCGGGCAGAAGGCGGCGATGGTGTATATCCACTGGCCCTCGCGGTTGATGGGGATTGTCACCTGCCCCTCGGGAACAACCGGACGTGCTTCCAGGCGAGGCAGATAAAGGCTGTAGCGGTGCGGCATGGCCGCCACAGCATAGTATGTGGCCGTTGGTGTGCCGTCCGCGTTCAGCAGGCTGAACCAGCGCAGATGGCTGCACGGGTCTTCATAATCGTTTTCGTAAAGCTGCCAGTTCAGGTTCCAGAGGAACATCGGCCCGGCCCAGGGCCAGTTGCGGTCGGCATAGGCGAAGGCACGCACGGTGTAATCAGCCTGCACGCTGAGCGGTACACGCAGCCAGTCGAAGCCGCTGAAGGCCGGGCTTTCCGCACAGTTGGCCCCGGCTTCGCTGGGATCACGCAGCCAGCCGAACTCGGTCATCCAGATCGGTTTGTCGCCAGCATCATACGCCACCAGCAGGTCATGGATGCGTTCGGCCCGGCGGAAGGTCAGTTCATGTTCATAAGGGTCGGCTTCCGGCGGCTGGTTGAAGCCGTAGGGATGGTAGCCGAAGGCGTCGAAGTACTGTGCCGCGCCGTTTTCCAGCATCTCACGGGCAAAGTCCAGATCATTGATCGCGGATCGGTCAGGTGTGGTGAGTGTGGGGGCCAGCCCGCCGGAAACCACGATCACGTTGGGATCGATGGCCTTGATCTGCTCATAGGCCACGCGCAGCATCTGCACGTATTCCCAGGCGTTTGGCCCACGCGGCCATTCCAGCGCCAGATTCGGCTCGTTGTGTATTTCGATGGCATCCACGCCGCGCTGCACCAGCTCACGGGTGCGCCGGGCCACTTCCGAGCGGAAGTAGGCCCAGTCGTCCGGCCAGTCGAGGTCCATGCGGTACAGCACACGGAAGGCGGCGTAATCATCCACCTGCCCGGCGTCATAGACCTTGACCCAGTCCATGCCCAGCTCATGGATCATCTCCGGCGGGGCGTTCAGGTGGGGGCCGATGTGGATGCCGTAGCCCAGGTGCGGAGGCGGCAGGGATTCGTCGGACTGCGCGGCGATTGGAGCAGCCAGCAGCAGGGCGCACAGGGTCAGGACGATTCTGGTGGGTATGAAATGCCTGTAAGGGTGATCGATCATGATCTGTCGTGTGGGTTACCACGCTGAATGTACAAGTCAGAGGGGGCACGCGCTGTCTGTGTGCCCCCTGCGCCGCCGCTAAAGATACCCGATTTACCGAAAAATCAGCGCGAAAGCCCCCGTCTTCAGGTGTGGGGAGCATCACGCGCCGCTGTCAGTTTTCCGTCAGCATTTCTGGTCGCATCTGGATCAGGCCGCTGTCCACGCCAAGCCACAGGGTGCCATCCGCCGCTGCCAGCATGTCGTAGACCGCCATCGTGCGTGGGCCTTCCTCCCAGGGCAGGCGGAACCAGCCGAAATCATCGCGGTGGTACAGCCCATCTTCCGGGGAGGCGACCCACAGCCCTCTATCTGCCGCCGTGATCGCGGAAATGTCATAGCCTGCCGGAGCGCCATCGGCCTCCGTTTCGATGCGCCACTGCTCGCCATCCCGGCGGTACAGGCCGCCGTATTCAACGGCCACCCAGAGATTGCCGCCGCCGTCGGTGGCCATGTCAACGATGTAAGGCGTATCTTCGGGGGCAGGAGCGTCCGGATCGTCCATGCGCTCAAAGGTGTCCGCCGCCGGGTTGTAGCGGTAGACCCAGCCGCGGTCACCCGCTATATCCGATTCCAGCACGCCGGTCAGTTGTTCGGAGGCTGCCTGTAAGTCAGTGGCAGGGCCG
>JALSTC010000472.1 GCA_026983935.1 Ardenticatenia bacterium | reverse complement strand
GAGCCACCTTTCAAGGCGCGAGGCGCTGGGCGACGGCAGCTTCGGCGGGCCGTACCGGATGCCCGACGACGTGATGAGCCGATTGTTCGATTCCATTGTGGACGAGGCGGCGGCGCTGGTGCGCGATCTCTAGCCCCGGCGGGCGCTACTTCAGGCGGCGCAACTGCTGCTGGAACTTCACCTTGATAGGCAGCAGCCCCAGCCGGATTTCATCGCCATCGCGCAGGACGCGCACCTCATGCGCATGTAAACGCTGGCCGTTGATGTAGGTATGGTTGACGCTGCCCAGGTCCGTCAGCGTGATGGTGTTACCCTGGTAGCGCAGTTGGGCATGGGAGCGCGACACGCCGCCCTCCGCCGCGCCGTAAGGCGTCAGGTCAACATCCGGTTTGTGCCCATCCGGTGTGCTCCGGCCCAGCAGCCACTCCTGCTTCTCTGTGAAGCGGAGGGCAATTGCATTGCCCGCGCCGCGCACCTGCAGCAGCAGTGTCCATGTGGCACCGAAGTGCGTCTGCCCGACTTCCTGCAGGTCGTCGGCTATCGGCTTCAGGCTGCGGGTATCGGCGCTGACCACATTGAGCAGCGCCCCACAGGCGTAACAGTAGGCCACGCCCAGACGGTTGGGCTTACCGCAGGAAGGACAGAGCAGCACCTGCTCCTGCTGCGGCGGGGGGGCGGTCTGTTCATCGGCCAGAGAGGGGTGGACAGGCGCATGGACGTTGTAAATCGGTGAAGGCTGACCACCGGACTGTGCAGAATCCGGTTCAGGCAGCCAGCTCAGGTCTTCGTCCTTGCTGTCCAGCATTGCCAGCCAATCCTGCCCGTTGACAAATGCACCGGCTTGATTGGTGACCTGATATTTGCTGCCCTCCCGCGCCTCCCAGCTTCGAATCAGCGCGGCAAGCTGCTGCCGGGCATCGCGGTGCAGCCGCACCAGAATGGGCCGCAGATAAGCGATGGCCTCATCGCGGCTTTTGCCCTGCTGGCGCTGCCGCACATATTCGCTGAAAATATCCGTCACGCCCGGTGGTTTTGGCTGCGTGCCTCCATCCGTCATCCTGCATTCTCCCTGTACATCATCGCATTCCGTGCCCCTGACCGACAAAGATAACACAATTTGTAGACTTCTACAGATATTCTACACCGTCACAGGGGGCAAAATATAAAAAATAACCGAAATTCCTATGAGCGCCCCCATTCCGGAAATCCATACAGGTCATGTATAATAAGCTCGTATCATCCAGTATTCCACAGAAAGGGCCGACATGCAGCAGCTTGAAGTGATCCTCGAATACTGCGCGGTTTGAGGCTACACCCCCCGCGCCGTCAGTTTGACGGAAGAAATCCTCGGTGTGCGCGAGCTTGAGTTCCACATCGCTTCCTGGAAGCTGATCCCCAGTTCGGGCGGCGTATTCGAGTTCACCGTCAACGGCGACCTGCTCTTTTCCAAGAAAGCGGCTGGACGCCACGCCGAAGCGGGCGAGATCAAGAAGCTCTTTGTGGATAAACTCGCTGCGCTGCAGCAGGCGGGAGACAGATAACTCATGGCTGTCATCAACCAATTCTCCTTTGTTGCTGCCGCCGGGCTGGGTGGCCTTGTGCTGGCCGTGGCGCTGTGGCGCTGGCAGAGCCTGCCGCTCAGCCCGGCCCCGCGCGTGGCTGTTTTCGTGCTGTATGTGGTAGTGATGGTCGCCCTGCTCTTCCGCATGCGCTATCCACAGGAAAACACCGCCGACGCACCGGCAACCGTTGACAACGCGCTCACCAATGGGCGACCAACCTTTATCATGCTCTACTCCAACTACTGACTGGGCTGCATGGCCGCCCTGCCCGCCGTGCGCGGGCTGCAGGAGGAACTGGCAGCCAGCGGCATAGATGGCCTGCTGATCAACATTCATGATGAAACCGGGCAGGCCGTGCTGTCACGCTTCGATTTCCAGTTTTCGCCGACTTTCCTGGTATTCGACAGCGAAGGGGAAGAAGTGCTCCGCAGCAATACCCCGCCCTCGCTGGCCGGGATTCAGGCGGCGCTGGCCCCGCCGGAAAATTAGCGCCGGATGAGACTTGC
Source organism: Ardenticatenia bacterium (assembly GCA_026983935.1). GTDB lineage: Bacteria > Chloroflexota > Anaerolineae > Aggregatilineales > Ch27 > JALSTC01. Next base: position 485 of record JALSTC010000472.1, on the reverse strand, counting down.
GACAGCGGGGTTGCCGCCGGGAAGCCAGATGGAGTAAGCTCATCACTCCCGCAAGCAGAATCGATCGGGTGTGATATTTCTGTTCCCATGCACGAAAATACCCATCTCTTTCCAGATCGGATGCAGCTTTATCTGGGCGCGGTGCTCATGATCATGGCCCTGCTGATCGGGGGCGGGCTGGCCCTGCTGCCGCGCCACTCCGGCGCAGCGGAACGCCCGCCGCGCGTGGCCTACCTTGCCCCCGTTCACGGCACGCCGCAGAACATCTGGATCGCCGATCCGGCCAATCCAGACGATGCCTATCAAGTGACCTTCAGCGAGAGCGGAATCTACAACTTCGCCGTCAGCCCGGAGGGGGACCGCATCGCCTTCGCCGAGCACAACCCCGACAGCGGCACGATTGACCTCAAGATGCTGAATCTGGACGATGGCACAATCACGGTGCTGGTCACCTGCCCGGACAGCGAATGCAAGTCCCCGGCATG
>JALSTC010000471.1 GCA_026983935.1 Ardenticatenia bacterium | reverse complement strand
CATCAGGTCGGCATCAAAACTGTCAATACCAATCGAGAAACGGGTAGCCCCCGTCTGTTCTCCCATCGCCCGCACCAGCGGCGCATCGTAGTTCAGTACAGCCAGACCACCCTTTGGCAGCGAGTCGATCAGGATGGCTTCTTCCTGGGCGATGCGCTCTACACTGCCAAACAGTTCCAGATGCGACTGGCCAATATTGGTCACAACACCGACCAGCGGGTGGATGATTTCCACTAACTCGGTCATTTCATGGGGACGTTCACTTGCCAGTTCCAGCACCGCGATATGATGTTCTGCAGAAAGTCTGCCCAGCGACATTGCCAGGCCCAGCACCCCCCTGTCCCGGTCGGCATTCTGATACACGTTGTAGCGCGTCCCCAGTACGGCTGCGATGGCTGCCCTGGTCGTTGACTTGCCCGCTGAGCCGGTCACGCCAATGACCGTGGTGCCGAGCTTGTTCATCACACCCCGCGCCCAGTTCAACAGCGCATGTTCTACGCTGCGCACCACCATCACGGTGATGCCATCCGTATCAAATTCTGGGGGATTCGTGCAGATCAGGCCGAGTGCGCCCCGCGCCACAGCGGCCTGCATCCGCTGTTGGACATCGCCCTGATCGGTCGGCAGCACTACGAAGAGACTTCCCTGCTCCACCTGTTCCACATCGCGGGCGAAGTCGGTGAATATCTGGGCGGCAGGTTCACCAAAGAGCTGCCCATCAGCAGCTTCCAGCATGTCATAGAGGCTTATCATGGCCGTCAGTATAGCATCCTCAAATTTGGGCCGCCATTTTGTTCCGGCTATAATGGGCCACTGTACTTTGGAGAAGCCACCGATGACTTTCATGTTTACATTGGCAGCGCAGGATCAGCAGGCACGGGCCGGGTCGTTCACAACACCGCATGGCACAATCAAGACACCGGTCTTTGCACCTGTCGGGACACAGGCAACGGTCAAGGCGGCCAGCCCCCGCGTCCTCAAAGAGCTGGGCGTGACTCTGGTACTGGCCAACACATACCACCTGTATCTGCGCCCCGGTGATGAGCTGATCCGCGATATGGGCGGCCTGCACCGGTTCATGGCCTGGGATGGCCCTATCCTGACCGATTCCGGCGGCTTCCAGGTCTTCAGCCTGACAGAAACGCGCAAGATTGACGATGACGGCGTGACCTTCGTCTCCCACATAGATGGCAGCAAGCACCGCTTCACCCCGGAAAAATCAATCGCCATTCAAGAGAATCTGGGGGCAGACATCATCATGTGCTTTGATGAATGTGCTGCCCCCAATGACCGCCCGGCGGTCGAGGATGCCCTGCGGCGGACTCATGCCTGGGCAGAACGCTGTCTGAAGGCAAAGACCCGCAGCGAGCAGGCACTCTTTGGCATCGTACAGGGCGGAATCTACCCGGACCTGCGTGCCCATTCCGCTGAAGTGCTGCGCGGTTATGACTTCCCCGGCTATGCCATCGGTGGGCTGGCCGTGGGAGAGACAAAAGCGGAGATGTACGCCACACTGGAACACACCGTTCCCCTGCTGCCGGAGGATAAACCACGATACCTGATGGGGGTCGGCAGCCCGGAAGACCTGGTACACAGTGTGGCACGCGGCGTGGATATCTTCGACTGTGTGCTGCCGACGCGGCTGGCCCGCCATGGGGCGGCGCTGACCCGCCGGGGACGCATGAACATTCGCAATCAGAAATACGCGGCTGATCCGAATCCGCTCGAACCCGGCTGCACCTGTTATACCTGCACCACGTTCTCCCGCGCTTATCTGCGCCATCTGGTCAAGGCCAATGAAATTCTGGGCCACAACCTGCTCACGCTGCATAATATTCACATGCTGGAAACCCTGATGAGGGAAATGCGTAGGGCCATAGTAGACGGCACATTTGCCGAATATGCCGCCGACTTCCTGGCCACTTATAATGCCGTCGGTGACGCCGATCCCCATCCGCTCCCGGCAACACTGATGAGATAGGCGCACCCGCGCTATCCTGCGAAAGGACTGTATCACATTGGATTTCATTCAAGCCCTCATTCTGGGCATCGCGCAGGGCGCTACCGAATTCTTGCCGGTCTCAAGCTCCGGGCACCTGGTCTTGCTGCCCTGGTGGCTGAACTGGTCGGTCCCGCCCGATCTGATTTTCACTGTTGCCGCGCACCTGGGAACTCTGTGTGCTGTGTTGGTTTATTTCCGTAAAGAATGGATTACCGTTTTCAAAGGTGGCATGATCCTTCTGAAGACGCGCTCTCTGTCCACACCAGAGAGCCGTCTTTTTCTTTACCTCGTCATTGGCTCTATTCCCATCGGCGTGATCGGCAGCCTGTTTGCCCGGCCTCTGGAAAGTGCTTTCCAGCAGCCGGTCTTTGCGGCAGGCTTCTTGCTGGTGACCGCCGCACTGCTGATCTTCAGCGAACGCCACAACGACAATCCCGGCAATCACATGCGGAAAATGGATGAAATGAACTGGCGGGATGCTTTCTTTGTGGGAGTCGCGCAACTGCTGGCTGTCTTCCCCGGAATTTCGCGATCCGGCAGCACAATCGCCGCCG
>JALSTC010000470.1 GCA_026983935.1 Ardenticatenia bacterium | reverse complement strand
TGTCCCCGGCAGAACGCGCAGCCCTGCGCGGCGATTTTGCTCAGAAATCGGCCGGCTCGACACCTGAGAACAACACGCCTGATGATAGTGAGCAGACTCCCCCGGACGAACCGGTCTATGAACCGCTGCCGGATGCGCAGGACACCCTCGATGAGGTCCCGGTTATTGAAATTGAGGAGTCTGAAGTCGAGCCTGCTGAGCCGCCGGAGGATGAGATCGAGGACAGCGAACCGCTGGTCATTGATGCCCAACCGGCAGACATTGTCAAGGAAGCGGCAGCACCCAGAAGCGATCCACAGCCCGCCTACACGCCACCTGCTGCCGATCCCGTGCTCGCCACCGTGCCGGAGGAAGCACCTCAGCCGCAGTGGGAGATACCGAATTTTGAGGATATTCTTGATCCCGCTGCCGAGCAGAACATCAACGATGATATTCTGCTGGATCGGGCACGCATTATCGAGGACACGCTGGCCAGCTTTGGCGCACCGGGCAAAGTTGTGGAAGTGAACCCCGGGCCGGTCATCACCCAGTTCGGCGTTGAACCGGACTACATCGAGGGACGCGGCGGACGACGGACTCGTGTCAAAGTGCAGGCCATTGCCCGCCTGGCAGACGACCTGGCCCTGGCCCTGGCGGCCCGTTCCATCCGCATCGAAGCACCCGTACCCGGCAAGGGCTTCGTCGGAATCGAAGTCCCGAATGCCGAGACCTCACTGGTCAGCCTGCGCGATGTGATGGAAAGCCGCGAATTCAAGAAGATCGATTCGACATTACGCATCGGCCTGGGTCAAAGCGTGGATGGCACGCCAGTCGCCGCCGACCTGACCACTATGCCGCACCTGCTTATCGCCGGGACGACAGGCTCAGGTAAATCGGTGTGTGTCAACGCGATCATCACCTGCCTGCTGCTGCAGAACACGCCGGATACGCTGCGCTTTATCATGGTTGACCCCAAGCGCGTTGAGCTGACCGGCTACAACGGGATTCCTCACCTGGTTGCGCCGGTTGTGGTTGACCTGGAGCGCATCGTCGGTGTGCTCAAGTGGGTCACGCGGGAGATGGACGACCGCTATAAGAAATTCAATGAACGCGGCGCACGCAACATCACCGACTACAACAACCGCCTCGGCCCGGACGAGAAGCCTCTGCCCTATTTGATCGTCGTGGTTGACGAACTGGCCGACCTGATGATGCTCGCGCCGGATGAGACCGAGCGCGTGCTCACCCGGCTGGCGCAGATGTCACGTGCCACCGGCATCCACCTGATCATCAGCACACAGCGGCCCTCGGTGGATGTAGTTACCGGCCTGATCAAAGCCAACTTCCCGGCCCGTGTCGCCTTTGCCGTTGCATCGTCCGTGGACAGCCGCGTGATCCTCGACCAGCCCGGCGCGGAGCGCCTGCTGGGACGCGGCGATATGCTGTTCCAGGCCCCGGACGCAGCGGCCCCCGTGCGCTTACAGGGTGTGTTTGTCTCCGAAGCCGAATTGAATCGGCTGGTCAGTTACTGGAAGGGCGTTCGCACCGTTGACGACAGGCCGCAGGCGGTTTCCTACAGCAGCCACACATCCACAGGCAGCATCCCTTCAATCCGCAGCCGGACGGAAAAATACGGCGCACCGGCAAGAAACGCAACCGCCGCACCCTGGGAAAATATACCATCGGCCAGCAGCAGTATACCGCGCCGTGAATCTGACGAAGTGGATGAACTGTACGACGAAGCGGTTGCCGTGGTCCGCCGGTTGAAGAAAGCATCGGTTTCTCTGCTGCAGCGTCAGCTCCGGATCGGCTATACACGCGCCGCCCGCCTGATTGACGTCATGGAAGAGCGCGGCATCGTTGGCCCGGCGCAAAGCGGCAGCAAGCCGCGCAAGGTGATCGGCTACACTGACGAAGACATCGAGTTGAGCATGGATAACAACAAGAAGGCCGATCTTGCCGACGATGGGAAAGATGCCGGGTAAAACACATTATCTCTCTGGAAATAAAAACAGCCACCGGATGTGCAATGCCCGGTGGCTGTTCGTGTGCCGGGAAAACACCTACTGGCACACACGCGGCGCACCCGGTGCGCCGTCCACGCACGGCTCCGGATAGGTAAAGGGAATCTCCAGTGCCAGTACGCCATCCGGGCCGTACCAGTTCATCTGGAAGTAATCGTCGTGCAGATAGTACAGGCGCAGGGTGCCGCCGATGGTCTCGTGCTCATCAATCAACTGGCCCGGCTCAAAAGGCCCGATCAGCATCCAGAACGGTGTAGTATGAATGTGCCGCCCATTGACGCGGTAAAAGGCGATGTCATAGTTTGGATTGCGATAGATCACCATCGTCATCTTATCGTCCCAGAGCCGCACCACATCCGATGGATCACCGGTCGCGCAGTCCACGCCGCGATCTTCGATGTAGATCAGAAATGTACGATTATTGATTGGAATCGTCACCTCATAGTATCCCGGTTCTGAAAACTGCTGATCCAGCAGGGGGGCCAGCAGCGCAAGCTGATCGTTCCCCGCAAGCGCCGCCTGACCATTGACGATCACACACCAATCCACCGTAAAG
>JALSTC010000469.1 GCA_026983935.1 Ardenticatenia bacterium | reverse complement strand
GCCGTACCCGGCATCGTCCGGCATGGCGGTGAGTGGTTCCTGCAGTGGGGCACGGAGAAAAGCGCCGGGATGAAGCTGGTTTCCGTCAGTGGGCATGTCAACCGCCCTGGCGTCTACGAGATCGTGCCCGGCCTGACACTGCGCGAACTGCTGGAGACGTACTGTGAAGGCGTGCAGGGCAGTTTGCAGGCCGTGCTGATGGGTGGCGCGGCGGGGACATTCCTCACACCCGACGAAATTGACGTCCCGCTGACCTTCGAAGACCTGCGAGCCATCGGCAGCACGCTTGGCTCCGGCGCGATCATGGTTTTCAACGATACGGTGGATATGCGCGATGTGCTGCAGCGGCTGGGCGCGTTCTTCCAGCATGAGAGCTGCGGCAAGTGCTTCCCCTGCCAGTTGGGGACCCAGCGCCAGAAGGAAATCCTGGATCGTATGGACTCACTCCTGCCGGGCGACAAAGAGCGCCTGGCAGATATCGGGCGGACGATGACCGAGGCGTCGCTGTGCGGGCTGGGACAGACCGCCGCCATGGCCGTCCTGAGCGCCATGAAGAAGTGGCCGGAGTTATTTGCCTGATCACGGCGGAGAACCCGCTACTTGATAAAGGATGACACCATGACCGAACATGAAAAGACCGTCACACTGACCATTGATGGCATCCAGGTGACCGTACCGGAAAACACCACCATCCTGGAAGCGGCCCACCAGGCCGGGATTGACATCCCCGTGATCTGTGCGCACGACGCCACAACGGCCAACGGCCTCTGCCGCATCTGTGTGGTGGATATCAACAAAGGGCGTCTGCTGCAGCCGGCCTGCATCGTGACCTGCCAGGACGACATGATTGTGGAAACGCGCAACGATCGCGTGGAGAACAGCCGCCGCACCATTCTGGAGATGCTGGACTCGGCGGTGGATCTGTCCCAGGCCCCCGAGATTCAGGACATGATGACGGATTACGGTGCGGATCGGGAGCGCTTCCCCGGGGCGAAACGCCGCGAACACCCCATCCATGACGATAACCCTTTCTACATCCGCGATTACAGCCAGTGCGTGCTGTGCTGGCGCTGTGTCCAGGTCTGCGCGGAAGATGCGCAGTACACCTTCGCGCTGACGCTGGATGGGCGCGGCTTCAACACGCACGTCAGCACGGCGTTTGATGTTCCGATGCCACAGTCCACCTGCGTATTCTGCGGGCAGTGCGTAGGCGTCTGTCCGACAGGGGCGCTCAAACCCAAGATCGAATGGGGGCTGGAACAGGGCCTGAGTCCCCAGGAAATCCGGGAGCAGACGCGAATGCAACGTAAACGTGGCAACGGCAAAAAGCGATAGTGAACCACAGCAGAGAAAAGAATCGTATACCCATATACCGGGGGGGCACGGCCAGGCCGCGCTCCCCTGCCTGCCAGAGCCGATCCTCGCCAATCTGCAGGGAGCGTGTTATATATCAGCACACATCGCCATTGTCACCCGTGACGACAGCGAGCGGACAGGGCCAACGACATGGACGCATACAACGCAGGTGCACAGCCTTATACATACTGGCTCGTTGAGCATGACCAACTGGAGGCCGTAGAAGGCGGCATTGTATCGGAATCGCGCCTGACCATTTACGTGAATGCACAGGAGCTGGCAACGGTCATGTGCAGCCCGATTGAGCAGGAAGCGATGGCGCTGGGATTCCTGTTCAATGAGGGCGTGATCCGGTCGCTGGATGAGGTGCGGCTGATCAAAGCCAATGTCGCCCGGACATCGGTGGATATTTTCCTTGACCGCGCCTATTTTGATCCACCCCGGCGGATGGTGCTGACCACGGGCTGCGGCGGCGGTGTGAGCTTTCAGGATTTGCAGGCCGCACATCCCCCTCTGGCAAGTGAATTCGTGACCACCCCGGCAGTCATTTTCACCCTGATGCGGGCCATGAAAGGCGCAGCCCGCCTGTACAGCCAGGTACGCGGCGTGCATACCACCATACTGGGTGACGAAAACGGCCTGCTGCTCAGTGCAGAAGATGTGGGGCGGCACAACACGCTGGACAAAATCGCCGGGAAAGCCCTGCTGCAGGGCGTGGACACTCACCGCAGGGTGCTTGTCACCAGCGGGCGCATCAGCTCCGAAATGTTGAACAAAGCGCGGCAGATGGGCGTTCCTGTAGTGGTCAGCCATACATCACCCACCAGCCTGGCTGTCAAACTGGCGGCAGCCTGGCAGATCTGCGTGATCGGCTACGTGCGCCAGAACAGCATGCGCATCTACACCCATCCTTACCGCCTGGGGTTTCCGGCGCAGCTCCGGCTGGCAGATGGGCAGGTGATGCAAGTTGCGCCATAATTATCCGGTAACAGGGAAGAGGACAGGGTAGAGGCTGCGATGGCAAACCTGTTAGGCACAACGTTAGGGCGCTACCGTCTGGAAGAACTGCTGGGTCGGGGCGGGATGGCACAGGTCTTCAAAGCATGGGACCCCAACACGCAGCGCTACGTGGCCGTCAAAGTACTGCACCAGCACCTGGCCGAAGACCCCGGTTTCCGCGAACGCTTCTCCCGTGAAGGCGCATTAATTGCCAGCCTGAATCACCCGAACATCGTCGCCATCTATGACTTTGACCAGGTGGAAACTGAAACCGGCACGATCCACTATATGGTCATGCCGCTGATCGAAGGCCCGACGCTCAAAGAGCGGATCGAGGCTTACAATATGCGGCAGGAATGCATGCCACTGCATGAAGTGGTGCGCATCATTGAAGGCATCGCCTCCGCGCTGGATTATGCCCATGCAAAAGACATGCTGCACCGCGACATCAAGCCGGGCAACATCCTCTTTGACGAGCGCGACACCCCCATGCTGGCCGACTTCGGACTGGCGCGGCTGACTTTTGGTGCGCGGCTGACGCAAAGCGGCGTCGCCAGCGGCACACCCGCATATATGGCCCCGGAACAGGGGCTGGGAGAGCCGGGCGACCGTCGCAGTGACATCTACTCCCTGGGCATTATCCTGCATGAATTATTGACCGGCAGGCTGCCCTTCTCCGCCGATTCGCATCTGGGCCTGATCATGAAGCACGTCAATGAGCCGATTCCACCGCTGCGTGACAGCGTCCCGGAACTGCCCGCCGCAGTGGAAGCCGTCGTCTACCGGGCAACGGCCAAAGACCCCGACAGCCGCTACTGGAGCGCAGCAGAAATGGCGGCGGAACTCCGTTCGGCGGCAGAGGGCCACCTGGTCAGCAAGCAGACGATGAGCATTTCCCAACAGCAGCGTGTGGCCGACCACTCCCGGCGGCGGAGCCTGGTGGCCTTTGCCGTGGTGAGTGTGGCAGCTTTTGTCGTCTTCAGTGTGGCCGTCCTGCGGGCAACAATCGGCGCTGCATCGCCTGCCACACCGACGGTTCCCGCCGTCAGTGCCATGACGGGCGGCGCGGTGCCCTTTTCCACAGACTTCAACGATGACGATGAATACAGTGTAGGCTGGCCGATTCGAGAGGAAGGGGTCTTCACCAGCCGCATTCAGGACGGCCGGTATATCCTGCGGTCGCAGGCCGCCGGGCAGGCGCACACTGCCATCTTCAGCCCGGAGTATTATCAATACAGCTCACTGATCATCGAAACGCGTGCCACCCTTTCCACAGACAGCCAGCCGGACAGCGGCTTCGGGATTGTCTTCCGCTATGTGGATGAAGACCGATACTATGTATTTGCCATCAACGGCAGGCAGGAAGTCAGCATCTGGCTGCGCCAGAACGGGGAATGGCACGAATTGCGGGACGGCGCGGACGAATGGACGATTGACGAGGCTGTGGCCCCGCCGGGGGAACCTAACCTGCTCTCGGTCATCGCAGATGGCGATCACATCACAGGATTTGTGAACGGTACGCGCGTGGTGGACGTCACCGATGACAGCATTGAGGAAGGCGCGGTCGGCCTTTACATTGCCACGACCGTGCGGCCGGTGGCAGAAGTGCTGACCGAGGTAACCTTTGATAACTTCACAATCACCAATGCCGTACCTTCTATGAGCGGCTGAACCCACTCACAGGCAGGCCCGACAACTTTCAATTAACGGTCAAAACGCGGCGGCAGGCAGGCGCGGGAACACCGAAATCCATGCCACGCGGCCAGGGTTGGAGACCCTCAGTCACCGCTCTGATCAGCAGGGACGGAAACCTCCGCCACGACCTTAGCCTGAAGCTGTGCCGGTGGCGCAGAAGCGGCGGGCTGTTCCTGCGGCATTTCTGCCACAGCGCCCTGCTGATTGACCACATTAATGCCATTGCGAACGACGGTCAGCGTGCGGATCAATTCGCTTTCCAGCTTGCTCAGCACTTCCATCACGTACCTGTCTGCATCGGCCTGGATCGCTTCCGCTTCTCGCCGGGCCTGCTCGATGATGTTGGCGGCCCGACTCTGGGCGGCCTGGGCAATCGCTTCCCGTGAGATCAGGGCATCCCCCTGCTCTTTGGCCAGGTTGACCAGCCGCTCTGCCTCTTCGTTTGCCTGGGCCATGACTCGATCGCGCTGCTGAAGCACACGCCGTGCTTTCTCGATCTCTTCTGGGATCGAAATGCGCATCTGGTCAATGAGTTCCAGGGCACGCTCCTCATCAATGAGCGTATATCTGCTGAGCGGGATATGCCGTCCCTCGTCAATCAGGTCTTCCAGGCGGTCAACAAGATGCTGGATATCCATAAGAATGCTCCCCGCAATTAATCCGTCATGCTGATCATGTATACCGGTCGGTCATCACTCTGATTCAGTTCGGTGAACCGCTGGCGCAGCGCCTCCTGCACATGCAGCGGAACCATCGTACTGACATCGCCCCCCAATGAAGCGATCTCGCGCACCGTACTGGAACTGAGGTGAACGTAGGCTTCCCCCGCAATCAGGTTGACGATCTCGATATCCGGGGCCAGACGCCGATTGGCCAGCGCCATGCGGAATTCCAGCTCAAAATCGGAAAAGACCCGCAGCCCGCGGATGATAGCGATCGCGCCCACCTCACGTGCATAGTCTACAGTCAAACCGCCATATATCGCAACCCGGACATTTGGGATATGCTGCAGCGATTTTTCCACCAGCGCAAGCCGCTCGCCAGCATCAAACAGCAGGCGTTTATTGGGGCGGTCATACACCCCGATGATCAGCTCATCAAACAGGCGGGCGGCCCGCTGGGCGATGTCAATATGGCCGTAATGGATCGGGTCGAATGATGCAGGATAGAGTGCCCTGCGCATGGCGTTATCCTCGAATGCCAATCAATGTCAATCGCGACTAGCTCAGGTCGGTTTCCTTAGTCTGCCACATCCCGACTCTTTCCGCCAGCAGCCGATGCTCCGGCAGCGAGAGATCGGGGTCTTCTTCATAGAGCGTCCGCGCCTCACGCTGAGCCAGCGCAACCAGCGGCGGGTACATATCCCCGCCAAAACGGAGCCGCCCGCTGAGGCCGCTCTGCCGCGTGCCCAGCAGATCGCCCGCGCCGCGCAGCTTGAAGTCAATTTCGGCCAGCTCAAAGCCATCGGTAGTGCGCACCATTGCTTCCAGCCGTTTGCGGGCATCCTCGGTTTCGGTTTCGCCGATGAGCAGACAGTAAGAAGGATGCTCGCCGCGCCCCACCCGGCCCCGGAACTGATGCAACTGCGCCAGCCCGAAGCGGTTAGCGCCCTCGATCAGGATCACGGTGGCATTAGGCACATCAATCCCGACCTCAACAACCGAGGTGCTGACCAGAATGTCAATTTCTCCCGCCTGGAAAGCCGCCATGACCGCTTCCTTTTCATCAGACGGCAGCCGTCCATGCAGCAGACCCAACCGCCAGCGGGGGAAAATATCCCGGCTCAGGCGCTCATACTCGGTCACGGCAGCCTGGGCCTCGCTGTCCTCGTCACCATCGCCTTCCACCAGCGGATACACGATGAATGCCTGGCGGCCCTTTTCGATCTGGCTGTCAATGAAGCTGTAGGCACGCTCGCGCTCACGCTCGGTCAGCAGATGCGTTTCGACCGGGGTGCGTCCCGGCGGCATCTCGTCAATGATGGTCAGGTCAAGATCGGCATGCAGGGTCAGGGCCAGCGTGCGCGGGATCGGTGTGGCGGTCATGACCAGCAGGTGGGGATTGGTGCCCTTGCTCCGCAGTGCGCCGCGCTGTGCCACCCCAAAGCGGTGCTGCTCGTCAATGATGGCCAGCGTCAGGTTGGCAAATTCGACCCCGCTCTGAATCAGGGCATGCGTGCCGATGACGACATGCACGCTGCCATCGGTCAACCCCTGCAGGACTGCCTCACGTTCGGCGGGCGGCGTAGCACCGGTCAGCAGCCGCACCACGACATCCTTCTCCAGCGGAAGCTCAGCCAGCAGCCGCGAAAGCGAGCGGTAATGCTGCTCGGCCAGAATGCCCGTCGGGGCCATCAATGCGGCCTGCCCGCCGTTTTGCACAGCGATGCCCATTGCCAGCGCTGCCACAACCGTCTTGCCCGACCCGACATCTCCTTGCAGCAGGCGGTTCATCGGGATATCGCCCGCCATGTCCGCCCGGATGGCATCAAGGGCACGGCGCTGCGCCCCCGTCAGGGAGAAGGGCAGGCGTTCCAACGCCGCTTCCAGCCAATCATCGCTGACAGGCTGCGGGACGGCGGGCACTTTCTGCCAGGCCCGCCGCCGGGCCAGCATGGCCATCTGGATCAGGAACAGTTCATCGAAGGCCAGCCGCTCACGGGCATAATGTAGATAATCCCAGTTCTCCGGAAAGTGCACCTGCCGCAGTGCCCAGCCCAGGTCAACCAGCCCGGCGCGATCGAGCACGCTCTCCGGCATGTAATCCGGCAGGCGCGGCGACCAGTAATCCACCGTGCTCTTCATGATACGGCGCATGGTGCGGGCACTGATGCCCTTCGTCAGGGGATAAACCGGCACGATGGCCCGCGTATGCAAATTGTCGTATTCCAGCAGCTCCCATTCCGGGTTAGTCATCGCCGGTTTGCCCAGATACAGATCAACCTTGCCACTCACGACAAGCTGCGTGCCGCGTTTGAGCTGGTTGCGCAGATAGGCCTGCCCGAAGAACGCGACCTGCAGCGATCCCGTGCCGTCATCCATGATGACCCGCAGGAACTCGCGCCCGCCCCGCCCTTTAAGTACGTCGCTCTGACGCACCGTACCGATCAGCGTGGTCGTTTCGCCGGGCCGCACTTTGTTGATTGGCAGCAGGCGCGTGTAATCGTCATAGCGGCGCGGCAGATGATAGAGTAAATCCTGCACGGTATGGATGCCCAGCCTGGCCAGTCTCTCGGCCATGCGCTCCCCGACCCGCTCGACAACGGTTACCGGTGATTCCAGGCCGTGCAGTCGCTCAGCGGCTTCTTCAACATCCAGCTCTGGACGCGGTTTGCGGCGCGGCTTGGGATGGGAGACCGGCTGCCCGGCGGATGGCGCTTCCTCAACGCCCGGACGTGGCCTCTCCCGATCAGGAGGCAGCGACTCCACAGGCTTCCGTCTGCGCGGCTTCTCTCTGGGCGGTGCGGTCCGTCGGGGTTCGCGCGGTTTCTCCCTGGCAGGGGGCGGCGGTGGCTGCTCCGGCACGGTGGGCGCTTCCTCGGTCACCACCGAAGCGCCTGCCGGGGCGGGGATGCGTCCGGTGATGCGCCCCAGCATATACTTCACGCTGTTGTGTCGGGCCTGGCGATCGGTGAGCGTCTCATATTCGCGCATCAATCCGGCCAGTTCATCCACCAGGACATGATGCTCCGGACGGCGGGCCTGGGCATGCGCATCGCGCTGCCAGTTCTCCGCGAAAGCGCCCAGCCCGCCGATCACGGCCGTGTTCTTGTATCCCTGCTCGCGTTCCAGCTTTAGAATTTTAACCAGTGTTTCCAATGCAGATGGCATAATCAGTTTGCCTGTGATTGCGTGACCAGGGCTATCCCCAGTCCTCTGGCGGCTACATGGGTTCCCAGCGCCGGGTTAACGTGTACAACCGGGGTTTGCGCCGGGGGAAAGACAGCAGCGAGCGAATCGCGCAGCGCCTCCGCACCTTCCGGATTCCCGGTGTGCAGGACGGCCAGCCGCTCCAGCGGCGCAAGGTCAAGAGCAAGCTGGCGCAGCCGCTCCGTGGCTCGCTTAAAAGTGCGAATGCGGGCCAGCGGTGTAACCTTGCCCTGCGTGACCTCGATCAGCGGTTTAATCTGAAGAAGCTGGCTGGTGATGGCCATCGCCCAGCCGATGCGCCCGCTCTTCCGCAGATTTTCGAGTGTGTTCAACGCCCCGAAGACATGGATTCGAGGCTGCATCTGATCCAGTATCGCCCGGATGGCTGCCACGTCAGCCCCTGCGGCGGCAGCTTCCGCCGCCGCAATGACCAGAAACCCCATGCCCATTGTAATTTGCCCCGAATCGATCAATGTGTACCTGCCCGGCGCGACGGCTTCCGCAGCCACATGGAAGGTGTTATAGATGCCGCTCAGATGCGCGGGCGTGGTGATCAGAATCAGGTGATCGGCTTCCGCGGCTTTGGCCGCCATCAATTCCTGCGTGACGCCCAGTGGGCAGGCCGATGTGGTGGGCAGTTCACGGAGCGTGGGCAGCCGCCGATAGAATTCCTCCCGCGTGATCTGAATGCCGTCATCCAGATAGCTCTCCTGGCCGATGTTGACCACCGCCGGGACAACGGTGATATCCAGCCGGGCGGCCACATCCACGGGCACGTCACACACGCTGTCGGTGATAACCTTGATAACCGGAGCCGTCACAGGCTGACCTCTTCCTCTGCCTCATAGACAACGAGGCCAACCCCATCCGGCCCCAGGTGCGTCCCCAGCGTCGGGCCGTACATCATCACCGGGAAATCCCGTCCGTTGAATTCCAATGCCAGCCGATCCTGCAAGAGTCGCGTCTGCTCGGTAATCTGCGGCGTGTTCTGCAGAATAACCAGATTATTCAACGTGGCGAATTCCGCAACGAACTCGATCAGTTTGTCCACGGCCTGGGATCGCGTGCGGGCCTTTTCCATCGTGATCAGTTCGCCATCCTCGATGGTCAGGAATGCCTTGATCCCCAGCATCTTACCCAGAATGGCCTGCGCCTCCCCGATCAGGCGGGCACGCAGCAGGTAGTCCAGCGTCTCCACGTAGAAAACGGCATACACGCGGGGCACAGCACCCCGCACGATGCGCACAACACTCTCCAGCGACGCGGTGGCCTCTGCAGCACGGGCCGCCGTTTCCACAAGAAAACCCAGCCCGATTGAGGTGGTCATCGAGTCAACCACCACAATGTCACACCGCCCCTGCAGCAGATGCGCGGCGGCCTGAGCATTGTGCCATGAATCACTCAGCCCGCGTGCCATAGTGAGCACAAGAATGCGATCCGTCTCATACATCACGCGGGAGATCGCTTCAGTGTAATCGGCAACAGAAGGCGCTTCCAGGGTTGGCGGGGGCATGCCCTCCGTCAGAATGTAGTGAAAAAAGCCCTCTGCATCGAGATCGACGCCCTCACGGAACGCCCGATCACCAAAGCGAATGGTCACCGGCACAATGGTGATCCCATGCCTCCGGACAAGGGCCGGGTCCAGAAACTGCGCTGAACTGTCCGTAACAATACGAATTTTACTCAACGCCTGCTTCTCCCTGCTGCAGATTCGCCGATATGCTTCTGCCGGCTGGCATGAATGCACGCACGGCTTACTCGACGCTCAACAGGAAATGATAATGCGGCTGTCCGCCGTAAATAACCTCGAAACTGAGATCGCCATAGGTGGATTCAAGCACTTCTCCCAGCGCCCGTGCTTTGATGCCATCAACGTCTGCGCCGTAATACAGCGTGACCAGCTCGTATTCATCGGCATCCACCGCCCCGACCAGATCGCTGGTGACCTGGGCCAGGTCATCGCCGGCAACGACAAGCCTGTCTTCCAGCAGGCCGATCAACTGACCCGCTTTGGCCCGCACGCCATCCATATGGACGCTGCGCACGGCGGTGGTCACTTCGCCGGAGAGAACCAGATCAAGCGACTCGCGCATACCGCGAACAATAGTGTCCATGTCATGGCGCTGATCTTCGTTCATATGGGCATTGGCGTAGAAGAGCATGGCGCTGATGCCCTGCGGAATATTCTTGCTGGGCACAATGGCGACGGTTTTGTCTCTGGCCTTTCTGGCCGCCTGCTGAGCAGCCAGGATAACATTGCTGTTGTTAGGCAGGATAACGATTTTCTCCGAAGGGATTTCCTGCAGCGCCGCGAAAATCTCTTCGGTGCTGGGGTTCATCGTCTGGCCGCCGCTGACCAGCCGGGCCGCGCCCTGCTCATAGAATATGCGGGCCAGGCCATCGCCCGGCGCAATGGCCAGCACGGCCACGTCTTCCGGGGTCAGTTCAACCGCTGGCGCGGGCGGGGGTTCAGCCAGGGGCCCCGCCCCGACATTTTCCAGATACTGCTCGTACATGTTCTCCACGACCACATCGCCCACAACACCCAGCCGCGAGGCGTAGCTGATCGGCCTGCCGGGATCATAGACATGCACATGAATCTTGACGGTGCTCTCGCCGTCACTGGTCACGATCGCCGAATCACCCATTGCCTCGATGGCAGCGCGGATCTTCGCCACATCAAGCTCCTGTCCGCGCAGCAGCAACTGCACATCATAGGGATGCCCAAATTCGGCGGCGCTCATCACCGGGGCAGGCTTCCGCACCGGGACGACGGATGCTGACTTCTCCATTTCGGCTTCAAGCGACTCGCCGCGCAGGCGGCGCAGCATCCCCTCAAATATGTACGTCAGCCCCTGCCCGCCGGAATCGACGACACCTGCCTCCTTCAGCACCGGCAGCATATCCGGCGTACGAATCAGGGCATCGTTGGCCTGCTCGACGAAACGAGCCATGATCGCTGTGAGGTCTCTTTCATTTTCCACGCATTCCTGGACAACCTCGGACGCCTCACGGACGACGGTCAGGATAGTACCCTCACGGGCGGGCTTGGGGGCCGCATCATAGGCGAATTTCACGCCGGTCTGGCACGCCTCGGCAAAGGCCTGGGCGTCCAGGATTTCCCGTTCCCGGAGTGCCACACTGAAACCGCGCCATATCTGTGAAAGGATCACGCCGGAGTTCCCGCGCGACCCGTTGACCGCCCCCCTGGCAAACTTGCGCATAATCTGGCCGACGTGTGTGTCTTCCAACTCAGCAATTTCGGCCCAGGCGCTCTGCATGGTCAGCAGCATATTGATGCCGGTGTCGCCGTCGGGGACGGGGAAGACATTAAGCTGGTTGACAATCTGATAGTGCTGCTCCAGCCAGGCCATACCGGCGAGCAGCAACCCCTTGAGCTGCTGTCCATCCAGCGTGAGATGCTGCGGTTGTGTGGTTGTTTGCTCGGTCATGCGTGGGTTCTCTCTAATTCTCAGGCGTCCGGATGGGTGACGCGCAGTCCTTGCACATGGACATTGACCTGGGCGACAGGCATACCGACGCTTTTTTCTACCTGATAGCGCACCGCATTGATCAGGCTGTTGGCGACGGTAGCGATGCGTGTCCCGTATTCAATGATCACATAGAGATCAATGGTGATCTCATCGTCTTCGATAGTGACCTCAACCCCGCGATTGGGATCGCGGGACAGCGCCGCGGCCACTTCGGAAGCGAGGTTGGCCGTTGCCATACCGACAACGCCGTAGCTCTCCAGCGCTGCCCGGCTGGCAATGGAGGCGATTGCCGCGGGGGCAATGTGAATGTCGCCCGGAATAACCCGTTCTTCACTCATAGTTTGCCTGTTCCGTCAACTTTCGTCACAAGTTCTGTCAGATCACACCAGTGCGGGGACATTGTTCCCGGGCGCTGGCGTCTTTCCCTATTATAACAACCCTTGC
>JALSTC010000468.1 GCA_026983935.1 Ardenticatenia bacterium | reverse complement strand
CGGACGACAAACTAACCTGTTGCTTCTTAGCGCATTTTGGTGTAGCGTGGTGGCATCAATATTTGCGTATCTCGGATATCTTGAGGAGAGCACAAATGCAGAAGCACCAACCCCTGGTGCTTATCGCCGACGACGAACCCAACATGGTTGTGTTACTGCGGCGCTTATTTGAACGAGATGGCTTTGTGGTTGAAGGTGTGGCAGATGGTATGACCGCACTTCAGCAGGCGGAATCGCTGCGGCCCGACCTGATTCTGATGGACGTACAAATGCCCGGCCTCAACGGTTTTGAGGTCGTCCGACGTCTACGCCAGAATGACGTTACTGCCCGCATCCCAACCATCTTCATCACTGCCGCGGCACGGGACCCTGCTGATATTGCGCGGGGTTTCGGCCTGGGGGCTGACGATTACGTGCTCAAGCCTTTCAATCCCCATGAGCTTCTGGCCCGTGCCCGAAGCAAAATACGCGCCCGGCAGTTGGAAGAACGTCTGGAACGCCGCAATCAGGAGCTTGAAGCACTCGTGCGCATCGGGCGCGAATTCAACCAACGGCTGCAGTTAGAGGAGCTGTTGGACTTGATTCTGACTGTGTGCGTTAATGAGCTGCCTGCTGAAGAGGCCCTCCTTTGTTTGTTTGATCAGCAAACCCGGATCAAGGCCTGGCGGGCTTTGAATCCAGACCATCTCACCGAATCCGATCTGCAGCATCTGGTATCCGATCCATCGTCGCTGTTGGGGCAGATGGTTGAAACAGGCCAGCCCGTGCTCGTCAGTGACGACAACCAGCCACTGCTGCTTGAATGCTGCCACTCAATTGTGGGCACCCGCATTGTTCACCACGGCAACATTCTTGGTGTGATCATCCTGGGGCACAGCAATGCCAACCACTATGACGATGGACACCTGCGCCTACTGGAATCAATTACGGAGCAGGCCGCCCTGGCGATCCGCAATGCAGAACTTTACGCCGAGTTGCGACATTACGCCCTTAATCTGGAAAACATGGTAGCGGAACGCACTGAAGAGCTCCGAGCCGCACAATTACAGCTTGTACGATCGGAAAAACTCGCCTCCCTGGGACGTCTGGCGGCAGGCATTGCCCACGAAGTCAATAATCCGCTGCAGGCTATCCGCAACTGCCTGGAGCTGGCTATCGAAGATATTGACGCGGAGCGCCCGGTGGATAAAGAACTGCTAACCGTCGCTGAACAAGATGTGCAACGCATCCGCCGAATCATCCGGCGCTTGCTGGACTTCTCGCGGCCAGGCTCCGGTGAAATGGTGCTGATCGACGTGGGTCAACTGGTTTCCGATGTACTGCGCCTGGTTGAGCGGCAGTTGGAGCGCTCCGGCATCACACTGACCAAACGCATCGCGACAACATCGCCTATTCGCATGAATGAGGACCAGTTCAAGCAGGTTATTCTCAATCTGATTCTCAATGCTCAGGAGGCCATGCCCAATGGGGGAAAATTGGCTGTAAACGTCGAACAACTGAATAACGAAATCTATATCTCTTTCAAAGACACGGGGGTCGGTATCCCGGAGAAAGACCTGCCCAGGATATTCGACCCCTTCTTTTCCACAAAAATTGACGGCACTGGCCTGGGATTAGCAGTCAGTTACGGCATTATAGAAGGTCACGGTGGACGCATTGAAGTGACAAGCGAAGTGGATCATGGGTCAACTTTCACCGTCATTTTGCCTTTGGAATGACCGGGAACCCCAGGTGACATAACTTATTCTGCCCACTGCCACTCAGCCCGGAATGATTCTCCCGCCAGATCGCCGTTAGCAAATGCGATCGCATACTGAATCGGCACAACGGCGCTGAGAAGCACATCATCCCGATCACAGTTGACCAGTTCCGCACCAACCGCCGCCAGCTCATTTTGCACAGTGACGCCGTAACGGGCTGCCATTTCCATCGCCAGGTTCATTGCCGCTGTGATATCAGAACCCGCCGGTCTGCAAACACGAATGACCAGGGTGGCACCCGGTGCACGGCTTTGAAGACTGACCGTTGCAGGCCCACCAAGCAGAGCCGCCTGCGCGTTCGCAGCATTCTCTGCAGCTTCAAGCACTGTCTGCAGGGTTTCTGATGGTTCAATTGTCTCAACCGCCGCTGCCTCAGTGGCTGCAGGAGAGGGCGCTGCGACCGGGCCCTGGCCAGGGCCACCGAGAAGCACGGCAGCAGCTACCACAAGAACGATCACCAGCAGCAGCGCAAACAACAAAAGCGGGCGCAGGCGAGACCGCCTTTTCTCCGGCGCTCCAGCTTCCGCTTCCGGTTCACCAAATATACTGTCATCAAATGATGGCAGGCCCTCATCCACCTGCGCTTCTGATTCCTCGAACAGGCCCCCGAGGTCAACAGCAGGGGCCATCTCTTCCTCCTGCGCAGGAGCTGTTTTCAAGCTCTGGATTCTGGTGGGAGGCACTTCTTCACCCGCGCCGACATCAGATGGCGGTATCTCTGGTGGTGTCTCTGGCAATGGTGGGACGGCTTCTGGGGCGGGAGCCTCGACTCCCAATTCTTCCTCTACTTCAAGCGTCTCCTGC
>JALSTC010000467.1 GCA_026983935.1 Ardenticatenia bacterium | reverse complement strand
CGTCACCAGCACCGGTCGGTTGTCCACTTTGAAAGTCACGCTGTCCACAGCCCATTCGATGCTGTAATCATGAGGCGCGGCCAGCAGCCCCCCCGGCAGCACGGCTTCCGCCACGCCGAGTGCCCGCTGTGCGACAGGCCATAAGGCCCGATACAGGGCTGGAATCCGCATCAGCGGAAAACCGATCGGCGCAAATGGCAGCAGGGCGAAGAAAAGCGGACGCAGGGGATCGAATGTGGCCGCCTTCCAGCCGTGACCGGGCTGTGCCAGTGCCAGCGACATATTGCTGGCAGGACCACCAAAGAAAAACCAGACGGCCCGCGGCAGACGCGGCAGTTCCCGGCGTCCCGGCATGAACGGGTCATTCCAAAAGCCAAAGCCCGCCGTCCCGCGCAGTGATTCGGCACTGCCAGAGGCATATGCCCGCACAGTCATGCGCAGCGGCGGACGCCAGGGGAATGCCCGGCGCGGCAGGCCAGCGTAATCTGTAATCTGGGCGTCGGCGTACACATCGCCACTGGCAGGAGGGAGCAGCAACTGCAAACCCTCCGGCTGCATGCGCACCACGCCACCGCCCGTCGTCCAGGGTTTCCAGCACGAGGACAGCGCTTTCCCTGTGGTGAAATCGTCCTGCACGTACCGCACCACGGCCACTCCACTGCCAGCACCATCATATTCGGCAAAACAAGCGTAGGGGCATGCGCCGGAAAACGCAAGGGGCAGCCCCGCAAGACTGCCCCCTGACAGGCGGGATCGGCTGTTCTCTTTACAGGCTCGCCATAACCGCTTCCAGCGCTTCACGGCTTGGACGCGCCCGGTCCTCACTCAGGAGGGCCAGCGGCGTATCGATCAGATGCAGTGAATCGGTCAGCGTTTCACGCTGCTCGTTCAGGTAGATCAGCCCGGTGATTAATTCCTGATTCTCATGGGCTTCCTGCAAGGTGCGCATGGCATTGAACTTATCCGTGGGATCGTAGTCCTTATCCAGTGGACGGAGCCGGATCCATGTCCCGTCGTGAAGCTGCACTTCCCGCGATTTCCCTTTTCCGTTTGTCTCTTCGTAATCGTCGAGGATGATCTCCTCGGCCAGCGGAATGAAGGAAATATCATGCAGCGGCTGGGCGTGTTCCCTGCCGTAGGGGAAGCTCTTGGTCGAATCCGGGCTGTTGTTGAAGGTCACGCACGGGCTGATGATGTCCAGCACCGCCGTTCCTTTGTGATGCAGCGCTGCCCGCAGCAGCTCCAGCACCTGCTTGGAGGAACCGGAAAATGACCGGGCGACAAAAGTCGCATCCGCGGCGATTGCCTCCATACACAGGTCAATCGGCGGCAGATCATTGGTGCCGATCTTCTTGAGCGTCTGGCCTTTATCCGCCGTTGCGGAAAACTGCCCCTTGGTCAGGCCGTAGACACCGTTGTTCTCGATGATATAGACCATGGGCACATTGCGGCGGATGGCATGCTTGAACTGCCCCAGCCCAATGCTGCCGGTATCCCCATCGCCGCTGACGCCGATGGCCAGCAGTTTGTGGTTGGCAAGGATAGCGCCGGTTGTGGTGGAAGGCATACGACCATGCAGGCCGTTAAAACCGTGCGAGCGGGACAGGAAGTAGGCCGGGCTTTTGCTGGAGCAGCCAATCCCGCTCATCTTGACCACGTAGGTGGGATCAACGCCTTCTTCGTAACAGGCAGCGATGATCTGGTTGGCTATTGAGTTATGGCCGCACCCCGGGCACAGCGTGGACTTGCGTCCTTTGTAGTCTGCTTTTGTCAGGCCGATGGCATTCGGACGTTGGCTACCCATGATTCTCACTCTCCTGTTCCAAGAGACACTCCACAACACATTCTGCACTCATCGGCAGGCCGTCCAGGTGTGCCACCGAGATCAGATCGGCGGCCCGTTCCGGAATCTCTATCCGCATGATCTGGGCCAGTTGGCCATCCGTGTTGTTTTCGACCACATACAGGCGCTTATAACGCGCCACGAAGTCAAACACTTCCGGCGACAGCGGCAGCGCACGCACCCGCATATAGGCCATTTCGATACCATGACGATCACGCAGGATGTCTCGCGCTTCCACGATCGCCGGGTCTACTGAGCCAAACGCGACAACCGCCACATCCGTATCTGCATCGTCAATGGCAGGCTTGGGCACCATTGTGCGGGCGGTATCATGCTTGCGGCGCAGCCGGGCCGTATTGTCCAGATAGTCCTGGGGTCGCTCGCTGTAGATGGCGTGTTCGTCATGGCCGGTGCCGCGGGTAAAGTAGGCCGCCAGCGGGTGGGGCGTTCCGGGCAGCGTGCGGTAGGTAATGCCGTCCCCGTCAACGTCCTCATAGCGGGAGAAATGGCCCAGCCTTTCCAGGTCCTCTGCGGAAAGCACCTTACCCCGATCGATCGGTCGGTCAGGATATTCAAAGGGCTTGCTCATCCAGGTATTCATGCCCAGGTCAAGATCGCTGAGCACAAAGACCGGGGTCTGGAAGTGTTCGGCAAGGTCGAATGCCTTCCAGCCGAACTCAAAGCATTCTTCCATATTGCCGGGCAGCAGGCAGATATGCCGGGCAT
>JALSTC010000466.1 GCA_026983935.1 Ardenticatenia bacterium | reverse complement strand
TAAAAAATCCCATAGGGCCGCTGCCGTATGGCAGATACAGGCTCGGAATGTGACATCCCTCGACATGGGTCGTGCTACAATCAAAGTGCAGCGCTCTGAAAAGCGCAGGCAGTAGGCCATTTTTCCCCTTAACGCCGCGGCTGAAAACGCTGTATGCTGAGTCTGTGCATTGGAAAGGATCAAGCCATGAGCCGTGTGATTCGTGCGCCGCGTGGAACCGAGATCACCTGCAAGGGCTGGCTGCAAGAGGCCGCCATGCGCATGCTGATGAACAACCTCGACCCCGACGTCGCCCGGGACCCGGATAATCTGATCGTCTACGGCGGGCGCGGGCGGGCCGCCCGTAACTGGGAGGCATTCGATGCCATCATCCGCACGCTGAAGGAATTGGGAAACGACGAAACTCTGCTGGTGCAGAGCGGTAAACCGGTTGCCGTATTCAAGACCCACCCGGATGCGCCGCGCGTCCTGCTGGCCAACAGCAATCTCGTCCCCAAGTGGGCCACACAGGAGCACTTCGACGAGCTGGAGCGCAAGGGCCTGATCATGTACGGCCAGATGACCGCTGGATCGTGGATTTACATCGGCACGCAGGGCATCCTGCAGGGAACTTACGAGACGTTGGGCAGCCTGGCGCATCAGCAGGGCTGGCCCTCACTGCGCGGCAAATTCGTGCTGACCGCCGGGCTGGGCGAGATGGGCGGCGCACAGCCGCTGGCCGTGACCATGAATGAGGGCGTTGCCCTGATCGTCGAGGTAGACCCGGCGATGGCCGAGCGGCGGCTGCGCATGCGTTATCTGGATGAAGTGACGGACGATCTGGAAGATGCGATGGTGCGCGTGGAAGAGGCGCTCAAGAGCGAAACGCCGAAATCCATCGGGCTGATCGGCAACGCTGCAGACATGCTGCCGCGTCTGGTGGAGATGGGCGTCACGCCGGATGTGGTGACCGACCAGACACCCGCCCACGATTATCAGGCATATATCCCGCACGGCATGTCCTTTGAAGAAGCCAACGCCCTGCGCAAGCGCGACCTGGAGGAGTATATCCGCCGGAGCGGCGAGAGCATGGCTCGCCACTGCCAGGCCATGCTGGATATGCAGGCGGCAGGCAGCATTGTCTTCGACTACGGCAACAACCTGCGCCAGCGGGCTTATGATGCAGGGGTGAAAAACGCCTTCGATTACCCCGGCTTCGTCCCGGCGTACATCCGGCCCCTGTTCTGCGAAGGCAAAGGGCCGTTCCGCTGGGTGGCGCTCAGCGGCGATCCGGAGGACATCTACCGCACCGACGAAAAAATCCTGGAGCTGTTCCCGGAAGATGAGCATCTGCAGCGCTGGATTCGCATGGCACAGAAGCAGGTGGAATTCCAGGGCCTCCCGGCACGCATCTGCTGGCTGGGGTATGGCGAGCGAGCAAGGGCCGGGCTGGCATTTAACGAACTGGTCGCCAGCGGAGAAGTTTCCGCGCCGATTGTGATCGGGCGCGATCATCTGGATGCCGGGTCAGTCGCCAGCCCGAATCGGGAAACCGAAGGGATGCGCGATGGCTCGGATGCCATCAGTGACTGGGCCATTCTCAACGCACTGATCAATGCTGTGGGCGGCGCGACATGGGTCAGCTTCCATCACGGCGGCGGCGTGGGCATCGGCTACAGCCAGCACGCCGGGCAGGTGATTGTGGCCGACGGCACACCAGAGGCCGCACGCCGACTGGAACGCGTGCTGACCACTGATCCGGGGCTGGGCGTTGTGCGGCACGCCGACGCAGGCTACCCAGAAGCCATCGCCGCGGCCAGACGCCACGGCATCAAAATGCCAATGTTGGACTGAGGGGACAAGCACGGGCGTTGTGGGATAGTCCCTGCTGGGCTATACTACCCGCCACGTGAACCAGGGGAAGAAGGGATGGCTATGGTTCAGGAATACCGAAGCGAAATACTCGAACGCACGCTGCGCAAGCTGCATGTGGTGGTTGAGGGCATCAAGGCCTCGGTGATCGTGAACGTGGACGGCCTGCTGGTCGCCTCCTTTCCACCCGGGAATGAAAAAGACCCGGAAGACAACCCGACGAGCAGTCCGCAGGTGGCAGCCATGGCTGCCACGCTCAGCGGTCTGGCGGAAAACACCCTCAGCCGGCTGGCCCAGGGCAAGCTCGACCGGATTCTGATGGAGGGCGAAGAAGGCGTGATGCTGATCTACCCGGCAGGACAGGCGGCTTCTGTGGCCGTCCTGCTGGATAAGAATGCCCGCCTTGACCGTGTCTTCTACGCCACCAGCCGCGCTGCCGAGGAAGTCAGCAGCATCCTGAGCGCCAGTTGATCCCACCTGCCCACAGGAAACAATAAACGCCCTGGTATCGCCAAACCAGGGCGTTTTCTATCAGGCATCAGCAGGTGCGCTAACGCGCCTCACCCGATGAATCGCCGGGACTTTCTTCATCCGCTGGCTTTGCCGCTTCAGTAGATTTCGGCGCTGCGGGGGCTTCTGGCTTTGCCGCTTCAGCAGGCTTGGGCGCAGCGGGGGCCTCTGGCTTTGCCGCTTCAGCAGACTTCGGCGCGGCAGGCGCT
>JALSTC010000465.1 GCA_026983935.1 Ardenticatenia bacterium | reverse complement strand
TGCTGGTTTCTGACGCCTCCAGTCTGCCGGAAGCAGCCGGTGACGCCGGATTATGCCTGCCGCCGCATGATGTGGAGGCCTGGACCGCGGCGCTGGGCCGTGCCCTGCATGATGCCGACTGGCGGCGGGAAGCCACCGAAAAAGGCCCCGCCCACGCCGCGATGTTCTCCTGGGAAAAAACCGCCCGCGCCATCGCCCGGAGCTACAGGCAGGCGCTGGACAACTAGAAGAGGATTCATGACTGCCAAGGAACAGTCCCACCGCGCACTGATCATCAACTGGCCCGGCTGGCTGCCGCCGCTGATTGACGCCGGGCTGATTCTGATCGCCTTCCTGCTGGCGCATTACGCGCGCTATGAGCTGCAGCTTCTGCGCCCGGTGAATGAGTTCAACCGCGCACCATTCGATCCGTTCGTGCCGTATGCGCTGCTGTTCACCGCCTGGCTGATCATCAGCCTGCTGCAGCAAGGCCTGTACCATCATGTACGGGCACGCACCTGGAGCGACGAATTCTTCGCCATCGGCAACGCGGCGACCAATGCACTGGTCGTCGTCATGGCGCTGAGCTTCTTCCTGCAGCCGCTGGTGTTCTCACGTCTGCTGCTGCTCTATGCGGCGGTGTTCTCCGTGATTCTGCTGGCGGCGGCCCGACTGGTCTACCGCGACATCCGACGGCGGCAGCGGAAGCGCGGCCTCGGTGTGGCGCGGGTGCTGGTCGTCGGCGCGGGCGAGATCGGGCGGGCGGTGATGCGTACGCTGCTGGCCCGGCCTGAACTGGGCTTCCAGGCCGTGGGCTTCGTGGACGACGACCCGGAGCGCGCCGGGAGCGACATCGGGCGGCTGCGGGCGCTGGGTACGGTCGAAAACCTCTCCATGGTCATCGTGCAGGAGAAAATCGATCTGGTGATCATCACGCTGTCCTGGGAACATCACCGCGAAATCCTCTCCATCGTGCGGGAGTGCGCCCGCCAGGATGTGCAGGTGCGCATTGTCCCCGATTTGTTCCAGTTGAAGCTGAACCGCGTGCAGGTGGAAAACCTGGAAGGCATCCCGCTGCTGGGCGTCAAGGATCAACTGCGTATGCCGCGCGTGGAGCGGGCGCTCAAGCGGCTGATGGACGTGGCGCTGATCGTGCTGAGTGCGCCGCTGTGGCTGCCCGTATTTGCCATCACCGCGCTGGCGATCCGGCTGGAAGGGCCGGGGCCGATCCTCTACGCGCAGGAGCGTGTCGGTGAAGGCGGGCGGCACTTCCGCGTCTGGAAGTTCCGCAGCATGGTGCTGAACGCGGATGACCTCAAGGCGCAGCTTGTGGCCGAGCAGGGACTCGACCCGCGCCATCCCAAGCTCAAGGATGATCCGCGCATCACGCGGGTGGGGCGCATCATCCGCCGCCTGAGCCTGGATGAGCTGCCGCAGCTTTTCAACGTGCTCAAGGGCGAAATGAGTCTGGTCGGGCCGCGCCCCCCCACCCCGGACGAAGTCGCGCTTTACGAACCCTGGCATCTGCAGCGCCTGCAAACCAAAGGCGGCATCACCGGGCTGTGGCAGGTCTCCGGGCGCAGCGATGTGCCTTTTGAGGAGATGGTGCTGCTCGATCTGTATTACATCGAGAACTGGTCGCTGCTGCTGGACCTGAAGATCATCCTGCAGACCGTGCCGCATGTGATCTTTGGCGACGGGGCGTACTGAGAAGTGGCCGGAGAGAAGAGGCAGGAGGCCAGAGCGCTGCACGAGTGCTAAGTGCTGAATTTCGAGTTTTGAATTGGCGAAACAGCGTTGTGCGAGCGAATCCGAGCGGCAAGCAGCAGGTGTCCTGGCGCGTCGGGCAACCCGGCGGGCAGTTATGCGTAAAAGGGTTACAGGAACCTGTGATCGATCGTACAGGAGATAGACAGCGTGGAACCATCTGAAGGTCAGCCGCAGCGCCTCCCGACGGGAGATGAACATCCGGCATCCGGTCAGCGCCCGACCCGGCACATCATCGTCAGGACGGCGGCCTCTACACCGGAGGCCGCCCCACAGGAGCGCCGCGCCGGAACCAATTTTTTGGGCCTCGGCTGCCTGATCATGGTGTTCGGCACTGTAATAGTGGCTGTTGCACTGGCACTGGCAGCCGCCGCCGGGTTTGTCAACCTGACGGCCCTGTTCGCAAGCCTGAGCAGCGGCTTCACCGGTGCGCTGGATACCCGCCCGGAAGCTTCCGTCGTCAGCACGCAGGCCATCGTGACCAACATTCAGGAGATGGGCCAGCTTGTCACCACCGGCGTGCAGCTTGCCAAAGCGGATATCCGCGTGAGCGTGCGGCAGGGTCTGCTGGATGCGTGCAGCTATGCCGCCAGCTACGTGGCACAGGGCACAATTGAAGCGGGCATTGACCTGACGCAGTTTGGCATAGAGGATGTGCAGTACGATGCGGTGACAGACACCTACACGATCACGCTGCCCCCGCCGCAGCTCACAAGCTGCCGGATCGAATACATTGACCAGTACGACGAATCGCTCACGCTGTGTGTGGCGGATTGGGACGCGGCGCGGCAGTTGGGGCAGTACATCGCCCTGACTGAATTCCGCG
>JALSTC010000464.1 GCA_026983935.1 Ardenticatenia bacterium | reverse complement strand
ATGCATTAATCACGGCCACTCCGGCGGAACGCGCTCAGATTCTGTGGCTGTATCAGGCCGATCGGCGGAAAATTCATATTGTGCCCCCCGGCGTGGACCTCACACACTTCCAACCCATGGATCGCACGCACGCTAAAGAGGTGATCGGTATCCCACCGCATCACAAGATGCTGCTCTTTGTCGGTCGAATCGAGCCGCTAAAAGGGGTTGACACCCTGCTTTATGCCATTGCCCAGATACGGAAGGAAAAACCCGCACTGTGCGATAATCTGTGCATTTCGATCATTGGCGGTGATCCGGATGCACTGGCCCCGGGCAATGTGGAAATGAAGCGATTACAAGAGCTGCGGGTAGCGCTGGGGCTGCATGATCTGGTCGCGTTCCAGGGAGCCAAAGACCAGGATCGCCTGCGCTACTACTACAATGCGGCAGAGGCCCTGATCATGCCCTCCGATTATGAGTCATTTGGCATGGTGGCGCTGGAGGCCATGGCCTGCGGCACACCGGTGATAGCCTCTGAAGTAGGTGGGCTGGCCTATCTGATCCGCGATGGGCAAAACGGCTTTCATGTCCCGGTGCGGGAGCCGGAAGCGCTGGCAGCCCGCATCGTCAGCATACTGGAACATCCGGAAAAACGGGCAGCGATGAGCCGAGAAGCATTGCAATCCACCAAAGAATACGCATGGCCGCTGATCGCAAAGCGGCTGCTGGCGGTCTTTGAAATGCTCCCGGCTCCTTCGGCAGATGTGGCCTCCGCGCTACCCTCCGTATGAATTCGGGATGTTGGCCTGAAGGCGGTTAATGTAAGGGGGCGTCTCCTGAATAGCCAGAACGTCATCTTCTTTCAGGCTTTGCTGTCCCCTGTAATAGAGCACATCATCAAACGAGTCGTAGCGATAGCGCCTGCTTACCCAGCCGTATGTCGGATGACGGAAAACGACGTCAAAAATGACGGCATCTTCGTTCTCAAGCACCTGCTCGTTTTCCATCCAGACAGGCGCATACTGCTCCAGGTGCGATTTCACTTTAGCGTCGCGCCGTTTGCGAATTTCATCAGCAGCCATTTAGTTCTCCCTGAACGTGTTGGCAAGAGATCTCAACAGACTCTATTGTAATAGACACGTCGGAGAGAGCAATCATTTGGTCGGATTTCATTAAACTGGAGGAGGTTACCATGCCCAGAGCACTTTTGAGCGTCTCGGACAAAACGGGGTTAGTCGAACTCAGCCAAACATTAGTCAAGCTCGGGTGGGATTTGATCGCCAGCGGCGGCACCGCGGAAACCCTGCGTGCCGCAGGCCTCCCGGTCACGCCTGTCGAGATCGTCACAGGCGAGCCGGAGATGCTCGGCGGGCGGGTCAAGACCCTGCACCCCGCTGTTCATGCTGGCATTCTGGCTCGCGACAGCGAGGATGATCTGCACACATTACAGCAGCACGGCTATGCACCAATTGACATGGTCGTTTGTAATCTATACCCTTTTGAAGAGACTGTGCAGCAGCGCAACATCACGCCAGCACAGGCAGTCGAACAGATTGACATCGGGGGGGTGACGCTCCTGCGAGCAGCAGCCAAGAACTTCGCCCGCGTAACTGTTCTGTGCGACCCAGCAGACTACCAGCACATCAGCGCCATTCTGAACAGCATAGGACATGTGGACAAGGACACCCGTTACAAACTGGCAATGAAAGCCTTTGCCCACACCAGAGACTATGACACAGCCATTCACGCATTTCTTCTGGAGCATGCCCCTCAGCCCGCCACTGCCGACGACACACTTCCCGATGCCCTGTCGTTGGGATTGATCAAGGCCCAACCCCTGCGCTATGGCGAGAACCCACACCAACAGGCCGGCTTCTATGCTTCTCGACATGAGATACCTCCCCTGGGCGGGCAACTGCTGGGAGGTAAAGCGCTGTCATATAACAATTTGCTTGATCTGGACTCTGCATGGCGTGCGGTCTCTGCTTTCGAAATGCCTGCCGTGGTAATCGTCAAACACCTGGCACCTATCGGTATTGCCACTGCCGGTACAATCGCCCAGGCATTTGCGCCAGCGCTGGCATCTGACAGATTATCGGCATTTGGGGGTGTGGTCGCCGTCAACCGTGTGGTGGATGATGATTTTGTGAAAGAACTGAGCGACCTGTTTATTGAGGCAATTGCCGCACCGGACTTCACACCGACCGCTCAGGAAGCCCTACAGAAATCCCGCCGCAACTGCCGCTTGCTCAAGATGCTGGCAGGCTTTGACAAGCGGCCCTGGCAGCTCCGCAGCATACGGGGCGGCATGCTGGTTCAGACAATCGATCAGGGTGACCCACCAGAAATGACCTGGCGCACCGTGACCCGATGGGAACCCTCGCCGGAAGAAGTGGAAACGCTCCGCTTCGCCTGGCGGTGTGTGCAGTACGTACCCTCCAATGCGATCGTGCTTGCCACTCCGGGTGCTACGGTCGGAATTGGCGGGGGACTGCCAAGCCGCGTTGATGCTGCCCGACTGGCCATTGACAAAGCAGGAAGCAAAGCCCGCGGCGCTGTGATGGCATCCGATGCGTTCTTCCCATTCCCGGAT
>JALSTC010000463.1 GCA_026983935.1 Ardenticatenia bacterium | reverse complement strand
CAAGTAGCACCAATGTAGAGTGATTCTCAGGGCGGGGGCTGTCATCCCCGCCCTTCTTTTTTCGCTGGCGCTCTGGTTTGTGTTCTGTAACCGGCCCGGACTTTTACGATCGCGGTCAATGATTTACAATTTGTATGCGAAGAATTGGTATAACTGGCATTGCTCAACTCAGCTAACAACAGGAATAACGCACCGATGAGTCCCAACCAAGTGCCGATGTATCGCTCAGAAGCGCTCTGGCAGATTTTAAAGGAACTGCGGGAAGGTCACGACGGCATCCAGGCCGCCGTTATCTTGAGCATCGAAGGGCTTCTCGTCGAAGCCTACCCCTCCGACGATACCGCTGACAGCCACATCAACCCGACCAGCAGCCCCCAGGTCGCCGCACTGGCCAGCGTCATGGCCGGGCTGTCCCGACGCACGTTGAATCGGCTCGCACAGGGCGATCTGGAACGTCTGATGGTTCAGGGGGAGGAAGGTGTGCTGCTGATTTATCCCTGCGGGCGAAATTTCCTGGCCGTGCTGGTTGAACGGAAGACACGCCTCGGGCCGATCATCGCCGCCATGAACAAAACCACACCACTTATTCTGGACATCCTGGGGGACTGATCCTGATATTCACCCGCCCCCGCGGCAAAATGCCAGCAAGAGGCGATCCTGCCCTGCCAGATTCGGCGGCGCAGGACTGGCAAGGATAGAGGAGATTGGCAGTACATCTCCGGCGGCAAGTATCCCCGCCCGGCAGAACGCCGCCTCATGCCCCGTGTAACAACTGGCCAGAATCCGCCCGCCGTTTTTCAGGCGTCCCGGCAGCCCTGCACAGACTTCCCGCCAGTGCGCAGGCCGCCTGTCCACATCGGGGTGACGCAGCAGGATCAGATCGAAGCGCACATGCCCGGCCAGAGGAAGCCGCACTGCGTCTGCTGCAATCAGATGCAGGCCAGCGGCACGTCGCCAGGTGGTAGCATGTAAATCAATCCCCAGCAGCAGCGCCGAAGGGAACAACTGCCGGAGCACCCGCGCAGATGGGAAACTGCCACAGCCAACATTCAACACACGATGCACAACGTCGGGATCAGGGAAAAGCTGCGCCAGTGCGCCGTGAAGGCGGGCAAGATTCCCCGGTGCACTCACCGCATCAGTCATTGCCGGGATGCATGAGCAAGAAGGGGTTTGTGCGGCGTTCCTGGCCAATGGTCGTCAGTTCGCCATGGCCGGGGGCAACCGTGTATTGATCCCCCAACGGCAGGAGTTTCTCAAAAATCGAGCGCATCAGCGCATCGTGATCGCAGCCCGGCAAATCCGTCCGCCCAATTGACCCCTGAAAGAGGCAGTCGCCACTGAACACCATCTCCTGCGACGCCAGTACATAGCTGACGTGGCCCGGCGCGTGGCCCGGCGTGAACAACACGTTCAGCACGATTTCGCCCAGGGCGATCCGCTCACCTTCCGCCACGAATCCATCCGGCTCCGGCCCCGGCGGCAGATCAATGCCGAACCAGCGGCCAGTCACGGGCATGGCCTGCAGTAAAGGCACATCCGCTTCGTGCAGCCGAAAAGGCGCGCCCGTTGCCTCTCGTAGATCGTCCACCGCCAGCACATGATCAAAATGGGCATGGGTCGCCAGAATCTCATGGATCTCCCAGCCGCGTTCCTGCGCCGCGCGGAGGATGGCCGGGGCATTGTCGGCGGGATCGATCACAACCGCCTGCCGGGCTTCACTGTCGCCCACAATAAAGCAGTTGGTCTGCACCATGCCCAGGGTCAGCCGGATAATCTCAATCGCCATTGCCTGCCCCCTCAACTGCTACCATCGCTGCTGGCGTCTCCGACCGCCCCCGGCGCAGTACCAACAGCACCACATCGCGGATCTCGGTCAGGCCCAGCAGCAGCGCAACGCCGCCGTAGACGACCACCGCGGACACAAACAGCACGCCCAGCCGCAGCAGCGCAAACATCAGGCCGCTGCCCGCTCCGAGCCTCTCAAATACGGCTTCCAGCACCAGAACGCTCGCCGCCATTGCCAGGCTGGCCAGCAGAGAACGCACCAGCGCACTGAAGATCGGTTGTTCGCCGATCCCCTGCCAGCGCCGCCACAACAGCACCAGCAGCACCGTGACCTCAACAGCCACCGCCATCGAATTCGCCAGTGCCAGCCCACCAACTCCCAGCGGCCCGCTGAGAGTCAGCGCCAGCGCCAGATTCACCGCTGCAGCCAGCACTGCCACGTACAACGGCGTGACGGTGTCTTTGTCGGCGTAAAACCCACGAGCCACGACTTCCAGCGCAGAATGAACGATCAGGCCCAGCGCAAAGAATTGAAGAGTGTTGTAGACAGCCTCCGAAGCCGCCGCATCAAAGGCCCCACGTTCCAGCAGTCCGATCAACGGGCGGCCCAGCAGAATCAGGCCAAATGCCGCGGGCACCGTCGCCACGATAATGAAGCGCATTGCGCCGCTGAGCGCACTGCGCTTACCATTGAGATCACCCAGTTCACTGAGCGCCGCCAGAGTCGGGAAGATCACGAAGCCCATCGCTGTACCCAACAGCGTTTCCGGAATTTGCATCAACCGCCAG
>JALSTC010000462.1 GCA_026983935.1 Ardenticatenia bacterium | reverse complement strand
GAGCGCTTCCTGCTTCTGTGTGGTGTGGGGTGTTGTCCGTGCGATCAGCCACCAGGCTTCGATGCTGTTCGGCGTGACGGCTACCAGGGCATACAATGCCGCAAGCGCCTGATCGCGCTCGCCTCTTGCAAGCAGTGTGCGAGCTTCCTGAAGTCTGGCGGCATGAGGGTCCTGATCTGTCATGGGCGGGTTCCTCTCCTGTGGCGGGATAGTTGTGGTATAGCACGGCGAGGCGTGATGACGCAAGCGGGTTATACTAGGCGGCGACATTCAGGAGGCTGCCCGATGAACTTCCCCCCGATCAAATCCGACCGCTGTCTGCTCTGGATCACCCTGCGTCCTGATGAAACCGTCCGGGCGCGCTATGAGGTGCTGCGAGCCGTGCTCAAGCAGTGCCGCCTGCACCCGCTCGATACAACCGCTGTATCCGAGATTGTGATCGTGGAAGAGGCGGCATTCCGTGCCCGTCTGGATGATGTGCGGGCGACCCTGGACGATGGCGATATGCTGCACATGGTCAGCCGGACGGGGGATCGTTTGCAGGTGACGGCCATCGTGCCGCCGGAGGTGTCCTCCGATCCGCTGCCTGCCCGTCCCCCGGAGCGGCGTCCGCCCTGGCTGCGATAGCTAGTTCTGGGATACCAGATGGACAACGGTCACGCCGTCGCCGCCTTCATTGGGGCGGCCTCGCTCCCATTTGCGCACCAGCGGGTGTTTTTTGACCATCTCCTGCACGGCTTTTCGCAGCGCCCCGGTTCCCTTGCCGTGAATAATACGCACGAAGGGCAGCCCGGCCATATAGGCCGCATCGAGATACTCCTCCAGACGGGGTAACGCGTCCTCCACGCGGCTGCCCCGCAGATCAAGCTCCAGCCCCGGCGATTTGAGCCGGGGAGATGGCGCTGCCGCACGACCAGTCGATCTGGCGGGCGGCTGTTCCCCGCGCTTGCTTTCACCCTTTGTGCGGTAGGAGAGGTCTTCCAACCGTGCCCGCAGGCGCATTCGCCCGATCTGCACTTCGGCCTCATCCTCGCTCAACTCGGTGATCTGCCCTTCGGTGTTGAGCGTATGCACCCATACCCGGTCGCCCAGGTGCAGCGGGCGGTCGTTGTATTCTTCAGGCAGTTCGGCGACACGCTCGACTGCTTCCTCGACCTCATCCTCAAGCGTTTTTAGCGTGCTTTCCACCTGCCGGATCGCGTCCAGCGGCTGCCCGGCGACCTGCAGTTGACGGCGCAGACGGCGCACCTCCCGGCGTAGCTGGCGCAGTTCTTCTTCTGCCTCGGCGCGTGCCTGGGCCAGCAGTTTGCGCCGCTCTTCCTCGATCTCATCCAGTTGCTGACGCAGCGCGTCCCGCAGGGCCTCGGCCTCACGGCGTGCTTCAGCGGCGGCGGCTTTTTCCCGCCGAATCTGGTCGCGTGTGCGGTGAATCTCGTCCAGCAGGTCATCGGCGATCAGGCTTTCCGTGGCCACCATGCTGCGGGCATCCTCGATGATCTCCGGGTCCAGCCCCAGCCGGGCGGCGATGGCCAGCGCGTTGGAACGCCCCGGCAGGCCGATCACCAGTTGGTAGGTCGGGGCCAGCGTTTCCAGGTCGAAGACGACCGAGGCGTTGCGCACGCCCGGCTGCTCATGGCTCCAGATTTTGAGTTCGGGGTGATGCGTGGTGACCAGCGTGGTGCTGCCGCGTTTCAGGAGTGCTTTCAAGATCGCCCTCGCCAGCGCAGCACCTTCTGCCGGGTCGGTTCCCGCGCCGACCTCATCCAGCACGACCAGCGAATGGGCATTGCACTCTTTGAGGATGGCGATGGTGTTGGTCATGTGCGCGCTGAAGGTGCTGAGCGACTGCTCAATGCTTTGCTCGTCGCCGATATCGGCATAGATACCCTCAAAGACGCTCAATTCCGCGCCCGGATCGGTCGGCAGATGCAGGCCGCACTGCGCCATCAGCGCCATCAGGCCGACGGTTTTCAGTGCGACGGTCTTGCCCCCGGTGTTGGGGCCAGTGATGACCAGCACGTGGGTGTCGTCGTCCAGGTAAACGTCAATCGGCACAACGGTCTCTGGATTCAGCAGCGGATGCCGTGCCCCCGGCAGGTGCAGCGTGCTGCCCGGATGCCGGACGCCGTTGCGCTCCGGTATCTCGCGGAAGCCGACCAGGTTCGGCGCATTGGCGTTGATAGCCTCGGCATAACGCGCCCTGGCGAAGATCAGATCGAGCCGGGCCAGAGTCTCTACCGTGCGCACGATGTACGGCGCTTCATGGCCAACAAGATCGGTCAGCGCCACCAGGATGCGCCGGATTTCATCCTCTTCCTCAAGTTGAAGTTCCCGCCAGCGGTTGTTGTACTCAACCGTTGCCAGCGGTTCGATCCAGAGCGTGGCTCCGCTGGAGGACTGGTCATGCACGATGCCCTTGATGCGTCCCTTGAATTCCGCCTTGAGCGGGATGACATAACGCCCGCCGCGCTGTGTGATCAGGCTTTCCTGCAGGTATTTGGCATTGCTGGGGCTGTTGATGATGTTCTGCAGCTTACTTTGCAGCCGCTCAAAAGCGGTGCGCAAATCACGGCGGATGATCGCCAGGCGTGGACTGGCGCTGTCGTTGATCTCGCCCCGATCGTTGACCACGCGGGCGATCTCGCTCTGCAGGCCGGTGCATTCTTCCAGCAGCTCGGCGATTTCCGCCAGGCGCGGCACCTGCCCGCGCATCCGTGTGAGCAGGCGGCGCACCGTGGTTGCACGGCGAAGCGTGCTGAGGATATCCAGCAGCACCGCTGGCTCGCATAGAATGCCGCGTGTGGCATCCTGCACCGCCTCACGAATGTCATAAACCCCGCCCAGTGAGACGTTGGTCTTGAGTTCCAGCAGCAGCCGCGCCTCGGTGGTTTCCTGCTGACGTTCACGCGCTTCGTCCAGATGCGGCGTGGGCCGCAGGCTGAGGGCCAGCTCGCGACCAGCGCTGAAGTCGGTATGTTCCGCCAGTTGCACGAGAATCTTCGGGAGTTCCAGTACGGTGTATGTTTTTTCGTTCATGCCGTGTCCAGATGAAAAATGGCGTATTGACGCCAGCCATGATACCTGCGTGTTCCGGGAATGCCGTTTACATTCTACCCGCACTTGTGCACAAACCAAAGAGGCAGCCCGGTGTCGGGCGCATAATTTCACTGCGGTCGCACTTGACAGAACAGAACATTTGTGCTATTTTATAAGAAGAACATGTGTTCTGTTCCTGTTTTGATGATGATGAAAGGATTTTCCAGTGGAGAAGCGCAAAATTATACACATCGAGATTCCGACCGATAACGCCGAGGCAAGCCAGAAATTCTATGGCGAGGTCTTTGGCTGGCAGTTCCAGCATGACCCGCGGTTTGACTACACCATGTTTGAGAGTGGGAACATCAACGGCGGGCTGACCAAAGTGGGCGACTTTGAGGGATTCCAGATCAAGCCCAACGACATTCTGATGTATTTCGACAGCGAAGATATTGATGCCGATCTCAAGCAGATTGAAGCCGCCGGTGGTAAGGTGCTCCGTCCCCGGACGGAAATCCCCGGCATCGGTTGGTTTGCGATCTTTTCCGACCCGACGGGCAATGTACTGGCGCTGTACACAGGGGGTAGCAGCTCCTGAGATTGTAAGCGATTTTACCGGTAGAACGACGGTTGCTTTCCTCCTCCTCCTGACTGTCCCCGAACCCCTTCCCCCGGTTCGGGGATGGTTTTTTCTGCTGTCAGTCGAAGTAAGCAGCCTGCTGGTCGGGCGACGGAAGACTACTTTCGGCTGGCCTGATCGGATTCGGTCAGCGGGACGACCATTTCCGGCGTGATGCTCACAGCGATGGTATCGCCCACAGCAGGGACGTGATCGGCCTGGCCCGGCAGTCTGAAGGTGAGCGTCACGCCGTCGTCCGGCCCGCCTGCCTGCAAGGTCAGGCGGTAGTCATTTCCCTGGAAGATACGTGCCTGCACGCGCCCGGTGATGGTGTTCGCGTCATCCGGTGCAGCGAGATACAGGCCATCCGGGTGCAGCAGCAGTGCCGCTGCCGTCCCGGAGACGGTGAACGTGCCGACCGGTGTTTGCACGTGGTGGCCCTCCCGTCGGGTCACTGGAACCACGTTGTTCAGCCCCAGAAAGCGGGCGATGAAGGCTGTTCGGGGTTGTCTGTAGAGGACTTCCGGCGTGCCGACCTGTTCGATGATGCCGTCGTTCATGATCGCCACGCGGTCGGCAATGGCGAAGGCCTCGCTCTGGTCATGGGTGACGTAGATAGCCGTCAGCCCGGCGTGGTTGATGATGGCCCGCAGTTCGCCGACCAGTTGATCCCGCAGGGTGGCATCCAGCGAGCCAAGCGGCTCATCCAGCATCAGCAGGCGCGGATTGGGGGCGAGGCTGCGTGCCAGCGCGACGCGCTGCCGCTCTCCGCCGGAGAGTTCGGTTACGTCGCGGTGCTCGAAGCCCTCCAGCCCAACCAGTTGCAGAACTTCACGCAGACGCTGCTGGCGCTGCGTTTTGGGTACGCCGTGCATGCGCAGCCCGAACAGGATATTTTCCGCCACGTTCATATGCGGGAAGAGCGCGTAGTCCTGGAACATCAGGCCAAAGTCGCGTTCGTGCACCGGCACACGCATGATCGATTCACCATCGAGCAGAATATCACCGCCATCTGCCTGTTCCAGCCCGGCGATGATGCGCAGCAGGGTGGTTTTGCCGCAGCCGCTCGGTCCCAGCAGACAGACGATCTCCCCCCGTTCAACCGTCAGATCAATGCCGCGCAGGACAGGGACGTTGCCAAACACACGGGTGATCCCGCGTATTTCCAGCATCAGAACTCCCCCATGCCTGCCCCGCGCAGGCGCTCGATCAGCATGAAGCTCACGGCGCAGACGACCATCAGAATGGTGCTCATGGCCAGCGCCTGCCCGTAGTTGGCCGCGCCCGGCTGGCCCAGCAGCCGGTAGATCGCAACTGGCATGGTGGGCGTCTCCGGACGGACGACGAACACCGACGCGCCGAATTCACCCATGCTGACGGTGAAGGCGAACGTCGCGCCCACGATCAACCCCCGCCGGATCAGCGGCAGATCGATCTGCCGCCACACCTGCCAGGGAGACGCGCCCAGCGTCCGCGCCGCCTCGCGGAGATCGGGCGGGATTCCGCGCAGGGCGGGCAGCACACTTCGCACGACAAAAGGCATCGCCACCAGGGTATGCGCGATCGGGATCAGGAGGGGCGAGGTACGCAGATTCAGGGGCGGCTCATCCAGCGCGATGATGTAGCCAAAGCCCAGCGTGACCGCGCTGGTTGCCAGCGGCAGCATGAACAGCGGATCGAGCCAGTTCGCCAGGCGCGACTCGCGCTGGGCCAGCAGGGTGGCCGTGATCAGGCCCAGCAGCACGGCCAGCAGCATTGTGACCACTGCGAACAACAGCGAATTGCCCACGGCTTCAATCGGCGGCACAAACAGGATGGACTGCCGCGTATTGACCGTCAGCAGTTGGTAGTAGCGTGTGGTGAAGCCGTCCACGCCCACCGTGAGGGATCGCTCGACCAGCGCCAGCAGCGGCAGGAACAGCAGCAGAATCATCAGGCCCACATTGGCAGCGATCAACACTTTTTCCCTGAAGCCGTGGGGTGGGCGGGCGATCTGCTGCGCGGCTTGCAGTTCACCCGCGATCTGACTTTGCAGCCGTGTATAGACGGCCATCATGGCCAGCATGGCCCCGATCTGCACCAGCGAAAGGGCTGCCGCCATCGGCAGATTGAACAGACTGATCGCCTGCCGAAAGATTTCCACCTCCAGTGTGGCGAAGCGCGGTCCGCCCAGAATCAGGATCACCCCGAAGCTGGTAAAGGTGAAGATGAAGACCAGCGCTGCCGCTGCCAGAATGATCGGACGCAGAATCGGCAGCCGGATTTCCCACCACAGCCGCCAGCCCCGGCAGCCCAGCACGCGGGCAGCTTCCTCAATGCGCGGGCTGCGGTTGGCCCAGTAGCCGCTGATCATACGCAGCGCCAGCGGATAATTGTAAAACACATGGGCGATCAGGATGATGGTCAGCGTGTGCTGCAGTTGTATGGGCGGCGTCTCAAGCCCCAGCAGGCCCATAACCAGCGTGTTGAGCACACCCTGCGGGCCGATCAGGGCCGTGAAGGCTGCCGCTACGACGACCGTCGGCAGGACGAACGGCAGAATCGCCAGGGAGAGTAGTGTGGACCTGCCAGTAAAGCTGTAGCGGGTGAAGACATAAGCGCCCGGCAGGGCCAGCCCCAGCGTCAGCAGCGTGGAAAGTACGGCCTGCCACAGGGTGAAGATGAAGGTATCGCGGTAGTAGGCCGATGTGATCAGCGCAGCGAAGCCGCTCAGGTCGAGCTGACCGTCCGGTGCAAGGCTGACGCTCAGAATCGAAAGCAGCGGATAGAAGAAGAAAACGGCCAGAAAAAGCAGCGGCACGAGCAGCAGCCCGTGCCGCAGAGCACCTGCGCCGGGCCTCACCGCAGGACGGTTTCGGTCCATGCCTGAATCCATTCTTCGCGGTGGGCGTCAATTTCGGCGATGTCCATGGTGACCGGTTCCTCCGGGATGGCAGCGTAGGTCGCAAAGACCTCCGGCAGTTCTGCCTCCGGATTCACCGGGAAAACGAACATCTGCAGCGGCATATCTTCCTGGAATTCGACGCTCAACATAAAGTCCACGAACTGCTGTGCGGCTTCCAGGTGTTCCGTGCCGTTCAGGATGCCGACGAATTCGATCTGCCGGAAGCATGTTCCCGGCGCGGTGATGCTGCCCGTCGGCGCGGCCTCCGGTTCTTCCTCGGCGAAGTAGACCTCGGCGGGCGGACTGCTGGCGTAGCTGACGACCAGCGGGCGCGTGCCGTCGCCGCCGCTGCCGCTGAACTGCCCGAAGTAGGCATCCGACCAGTCGTCGGCGACCAGTACGTCGTTTTCCACCAGATCGGCCCAGAAATCGAGATAGGTGTAGCCGTCCTCCTCATCCTCATCCGCTCCGAACTGATCCACCGTTACCAGCAGAAAAGCCAGTCCCGGCGAGGAGGTAGCCGGATTTTCCACGACCAGCAGACCGTCATAGATCGGGTCGGTCAGATCGGCCAGGCTCTCCGGCAGCGGCAGGTCATTTTCCTCGAAGTAGGCGGCATCGTAGTTCAGGCAGACATCGCCGTAGTCCACCGGGGTCACGCGGTGTTCCGGGTCGAGGATGAACTCCTCCGGTACATTTTCCAGCAGCGGCGATTCATAGGGGATGAACAGATCGGCATCAAGCGCACGAGTGAGGAAGGTATTGTCCACGCCGTAGAGCACATCTCCCAACGGATTCTCCCGGCTCAATACGGCCTGATTGACCATGGTCCCGGCGTCGCCGCTGCGCAGGATGCGCACGGTGATGCCGGTGTCTTCTTCGAATGCAGCGAGCACGTCCTCGCTGGCGGCAAAACTGTCATGGGTGATGACGGTCAGGGTGACGCTGTCATCCTGTGCCAGTGCAGGCGCAAGTGCCAGCAGCGAAACGATCAAAAGCAAGAGAACAGCGCGCGTCTTCATGACAAACAACCTCCCATAGGACTGAAATGGATACGTTCATATGGGGAGGCCCGGAGCATTCATCAAAAAACCACCTCCGCGCAGGGGGTGGTTGATGCATCTCCGTATGCAAGGCTCTCCCTACGCCGGTATTACCCGGATCAGGTCAAGGGTCGAT
Organism: Ardenticatenia bacterium; assembly: GCA_026983935.1. Lineage (GTDB taxonomy): Bacteria > Chloroflexota > Anaerolineae > Aggregatilineales > Ch27 > JALSTC01. The sequence goes on along the minus strand of JALSTC010000462.1, from coordinate 4,204 downwards.
GCGGCGCTACACATCCTCTCAGCTCGCTTGCGCGAACTCCCCCGGCCTGTATGCGATTGTGATATTCAAATTATAGCGTGGCCCCCGGCTCGATTCAAGACGTGCCCGGCATTTCCGGGAAGCGCAGGCTTTCGCTCATGCATCCACCAGGGCCGGTTCCCGCACAGATGCATCGGAACTGTCGGCATGCGGGCGCAGCCGCACTTCCCCGGCTTTTTCCGGGTAGCGTGCGGTGATATCCGCGTAAAAATCGCGGATGATTGCCATATCGGCCTCAATATCGCCGGAAGGGATGAGCACTGGCCCAAAGCCGCCGGTCTTGCGCCCATAATCCAGATAGCCAAACACGATCGGCACACCGGCTTTCAGGGCAATATAGTAGAAACCGGTCTTCCAGTAGGGCACTTTCTTGCGCGTACCCTCCGGCGCGACGACCAGGATCAGCCGGTCACGATTCTTGAAGGCCTCCGCGATCTGGTCCACGGTGTTGTGCCGCTGGCTGCGGTCTATGGCCACGCCGCCCAGCCAGTGGAAAACCGGGCCTAACGGTCCGCGGAACCAGCTATCCTTGATCATGAAGTTGATTCTGACCTGGAACACCACGCCCAGCAGCAGCATGAAAAGCGCGTCCCAGTTTGAGGTATGGTATGCCCCGATGGCGATGTATTTCGGGATGTCCGGCGGTGGGCCGCCGGGACGCCAGCCCAGCAGTCGCAGCATGAGCAGTGCTGCCGTTTGTGTCATCCGCCCTATCAACGTGGATGGGACGGGCAGAGAGTGATTATCCGTGATATTCATGAACGATGGAACCTCTTTTTCCAGTATTGTGGGGTGTAGTCTGCTTATGTAACACCGACGGGCCGGTTTAGTGTCGCTGTTCGTGGCAGTTGACCTGCAGCGCTGCGGGCAGACGGCGAGTCCAGAGCACACCCACCGCGATGAATCCGGCCACGATGATGAAGATCGTGGTGTATGACAGCGACTGCAGCAGCAGCCCGGCAATCAGTGGCAGAAAGGCGATCGGCAGGGTCAGCGCGGCATTGAGCGCCGTATAAGTCGGGCGTTCGGTATCGGGTGCCAGCGCCAGCAGCGCACTGGAGAATCCCACCTGCCGCCCACCGAAGCTTGCCCCTGCGAAGAAGAACACTGGAAGCATGGCCTGCCATCCCAGCGGCCCCAGCATGACCGCCAGCAGGGGTGTCAGGGTGGAAATGGTGGCGCATGTGGTCAGCATCGTCCGGCTACCATAGCGATCGATCAGCCGCGCCCAGATCAGGTTGGCGATCACGCCGCCAATGACCTGAATCAGCAGGAACCAGCCGGTCGATTCGACCGGTGCGTTGAGACTGTCCCGCGCATAGACCACGTAAAAAGGCAGAGCCATCAGGCTGAAGCCGGTCAGCAACTGCACTGCGACCAGCGTCTTGAGCTGTCTGCCTGCGTCTATCAGGTGCGCCGCATAGTGCCGCCAGGATTCGGGGCGTCCGGGGGCATCTGTGCGGGGCGGTTCTTTGATTATCCAGAATCCCAGCGAGGCGATGGCCAGACTGATCGCCGCCAGCCCAAACAGCATGGCGTAGTTATCTGGATAGGACACATCGCCCAGAATCTGCTTTGCCAGCAGTGCCGCGCCGACGGACAGCGGCCCGGCCAGAATCTGCCTGCTGCCGAAGAATGCCCCCCGCCGTCCACGTGGAATGACCTTGCCGATGATGTCATTGTAGGGCACGCCGCCCAGCCCGCCCCCGGCGTAGAACGCTGCCAGCAGGACGATCAAGGCCCAGGCCGTCAGTGTCGGATTGCTGGCCCCAATGCTGTGCACCAGCCAGGCCAGCACGCCCCAGCTTGCCACGCGCAGGTAGATGGCGAGCATCAGATAGGGCATTTTGCGGGGGCGGGGTTCGATGTAGCGGGCCACGAATAGCTGCGGAAGCACGCCCGCAGCCGTCAGCACCGTGGACAGGCCGCCCACCCACGCCGTCGAGCCGGTCAGGTCGGCGACGAAGGCCGCGATCACGGTCGTCGGCTGGGTGAGGGACATGCCGAGCGCCAGAAATGCGCCATGCCATATCCCGCCGAAGAAGTTGCGGCGCAGCGCGGGCTGCGCGTCTGCTGCATCCTCCGCCTGATCTGGCGCTGTGCCTGCTTCCACAACAGATGCGGTTGTTTCCGCCAAATTGCTCTGCCCCTTAATGATGCCATAACCTTCTGTTTATTGGATACAGATCAGGGGGAAAAGTTGCGTGCGGGGGATTGGCCTCCCCCGCACGGGCAAAGCACATGAGGCAGGCGGAAGCTATTCGACGGTGACGCTCTTCGCCAGGTTGCGGGGCTTGTCCACATCCGCGCCGCGCCGGACGGCGATGTAGTAGGCCAGGAGCTGCAGCGGGATCACGCTGACGATCGGGCTGAGCAGGTAGGGCACTTCGGGCACATAGAGCACATGGTCCACTTTCTGGGCGATCATGTCGTCGCCCTCCGTCGCCACGGCGATGACCACGCCGCCGCGGGCTTTGGCCTGCTCGATCTGGCTGAGCATCTTTTCGTAGACATGATCGCGCAGGGCGATTGCCAGCACGGGCATTTCTTCGCTGATCAGGGCGATGGGGCCGTGTTTCATCTCGCCCGCCGGGTAGCCTTCCGCGTGGATGTAGCTGATCTCCTTCAGCTTGAGCGCCCCTTCCAGCGCGATAGGGTAGTTGATGCCCCGGCCCAGGTAGAGGAAGTTTTCGTAGTTTGACAGCTCTGCTGCCAGAGCCTCATACTGCGCGGCATTTTCCAGTACGCTGCCGACGAGGTCCGGCAGGCGGGCCAGATTCTGGGCATGGGTGCGGCTCTCCGCCGGGCTGACTGTGCCGCGCAGTTGACCCAGATACAGGGCCAACAGGAATTGATCGGCCAGGCTGGTGGTGAATGCCTTGGTGGAGGCCACCCCGATCTCCGGCCCGGCCTGCATGGTGATATAGCCATCGGCCACACGCATGGCCTGGCTGCCGATCGCATTGACGATGCTCCACACCTTTGCGCCTTTTTCCTGCGCTTCTTCGATGGCTGCCAGCGTGTCCACCGTCTCGCCGCTCTGGGTGATCGCCAGAATGGTGGTGTTTTCATCAATAACCGGATTGCGGTAGCGGAATTCGCTGGCGTAATCCACTTCGACGGGAATACGTGCCAGTTCCTCAAACAGGAACTTACCGACCAGTGCGCTGTAGGCGCTGGTACCGCAGGCGGTGGTGATGATCTTATTGATGCGTATGGCCTCATCGGGTGTCAGCTTCAGGTCGGGCAGGGTGACCTCACCTGTTTCGAAGTCAATGCGTCCACGCAGCGTGTCCGTCAGCGCCCGGCCCTGCTCAAAGATTTCCTTCTGCATGAAGTGCTTGTATTCGCCCAGTTCGGCACTCATCGGGTTCCAGGGGATGGTGACCAGACGAGAGAGCACAGGCGCACCGTCGAGTGTCTGGATCATGTAGCCGTCTGCGGTGACCGTCGCCATCTGGCGGCTTTCCAGGAAGACCATATGGCGGGTATGTTCCAGAATGGCCGGGATATCCGAGGCGATGAAATTCTCGTCCTCGCCCAGGCCGATGGCCACGCCGCCCGCGTTGCCGATGCGCACGGCAACCAGACGATCTGGCTCTCGCACACTCATTACAACAACGGCCTGTGAGCCGTGCAGGTGCCGGACGGCCCGGCGTGTGGCTTCGGTCAGGTCGTCCTGGGTGCTCATGTACCGCTCGATGAGATGGACGATCACTTCGGTGTCTGTTTCGGATTGAAACACGACGCCCTCACTGCTCAGTTCGCTTCGCAGCTCCAGAAAATTCTCCACGATGCCGTTATGCACCACGACCACGTCACCGTTCATGCTGATGTGCGGGTGAGCATTGCGCTGGCTCGGTTCGCCGTGCGTGGCCCAGCGGGTATGCCCGATGCCGATATTCCCGGAGACGGGGTCTTCTTCAACCATTTTGATGAGGTTGTCCAGCTTGCCGACGTTGCGGCGCAGTGCGATCTGTGAATCTTGAATGACGGCTAGCCCTGCCGAGTCGTAGCCGCGATATTCCAGCCGTTTCAGTCCGTCCAGGATGATCGGTGCCGCGTTCTGCGGCCCGATGTAACCAACGATACCACACATGGATGGGATTCCCTCCGTATATGCATATGCGCTTTTCAGTAGACATACAGCAATATCGGTCTGCAC
>JALSTC010000461.1 GCA_026983935.1 Ardenticatenia bacterium | reverse complement strand
TGAGTCACAACACTTCCCGGCGGAGTCTGATATGCCAGGAGTGAAATGCATTGGATAGGAGGGGCGTGTGCCTGATGAGGTGCGGGTAATCGGCGTTGACCTGGGAGGCACGCGGATGCGTGCCGCTGTGCTGGATGCTGACTGCCAGATAATCAAACGGGTGGAGGAGCCAACTCGCGCTCATGAAGGCCCGGATGTGGTCATCCCTCGACTGCTTGACCTGATCGCATCTGTGATGCCGGGTGAATCCGAGGTGCCTGTGCAGGCGATTGGTGTTTCAGCTCCCGGGCCGGTTGAGCCGCAGACCGGCGCGATTGTCGCTCCGCCAAACTTGCCTGGCTGGGTGGATGTGCCGCTGGGGCGCATTATCCAGGAACGTTTTCACCTGCCAACATGGCTTGGTAATGATGCCAATGTCGCTGCGCTGGCGGAAGTATACCGGGGGGCAGCACGCGGTCATAAGGATGCGATTTATATTACTATCAGTACAGGGATCGGCGGCGGGATTGTACTGGATGGCAGGCTCTTTGAGGGCAGCGGTGGTCTGGCGGGTGAGATCGGCCATATGGTACTTCTCGCGGATGGCGAGCGGGTTTCCAGTCTGGAGCGGGAAGCAGCCGGGCCGGCGCTGGCCCGGCAGGCGGTGGCGCGTATTCAGGCTGGCGAATCGTCTATAATCTCGGATATGGTTAAGGGGGACCTGTCGACAGTGACCGGCAAGACCGTTGGTGAGGCGGCACAGGCGGGCGACCATCTGGCGCTCGAATTGGTTGCACGCTCCGGTCGGCTGGTTGGCTATGGTATCGTCAGTCTGATGCATGTATTCAACCCCTCTATTTTTGTCGTCGGTGGTGGGGTCAGCACGCTGGGCGATCTGCTTTTCACGCCTATGAGGGAAGCGGTTCACCAGCAGGCGCTGGACCCCGCTTACTGGGAGCACACCCCCATCGTCCCTGCTGCACTGGGAGACGATGTGGCTATTATCGGTGCAGCTATCCTTGCTCTGAGGCGTATGCATATACTCTGAAGCCTTGCGCGGGATGTGGCGGCTGTTTTGTGATCTGGAGGTCATTGATGACGGGTGTAAAGCAAGTCCCTGGGCCGAAGGCTCAGGGCGTGATTGAGCGTGATAAGAAGGTGATCACGCCGTCCTATATGCGTGACTATCCTTTTGTCATTGATCACGGCAGGGGATCGGAAGTCTGGGATGTAGATGGTAATCGCTACATTGATTTCACGACCGGGATTGCGGTGCTTTCTACCGGCCATGCGCACCCAAAGGTCGTCAAGGCCGTGCAGGAGCAGGCGGCGAAATATCTGCATATGTCCGGTACAGATTTTTACGAACCGATGCAGGTCCGATTGGCCGAGAAACTCAATGAGATTGCCCCTTTTGATGAGCCAGCCCGCGTATATTTCTGCAACTCAGGTACGGAGGCGGTGGAAGCTGCCTTAAAGCTGGCGCGCTATCGCACCGGGCGCTCGCAGTTCATCGGCTTCTTTGGCGGTTTTCATGGGCGAACCATGGGATCGCTGGCCTTCACCAGCAGCAAATACGTACAGCGAGCACATTACTTCCCGATGATGCCGGGCGTTACGCATGTGCCCTATCCCAATCCCTACCGCCCTGTGCTTAACATGGACGGCTACAGTGATTATGGCGAGCGCGTGGTCGCTTACATCGAAGATACGATCTTCCGCACGATTGTGCCGCCGGAGGAGGTCGCTGGCATTCTGGTGGAGCCGATTCAGGGGGAAGGCGGTTATGTGGTGCCAACGGATGGCTTTCTCCCTGCCCTGCGCGACCTGTGCGACCGGCATGGTATCATGCTCATTGTGGACGAAGTGCAGAGCGGCATGGGGCGCACCGGGAAATGGTGGGCAATCCAGCACTGGGGCGTCGAGCCGGACATTGTATGCAGTGCAAAGGGTATTGCCAGCGGGATGCCACTGGGTGCGGTGATTGCTCGCGAGAGTGTGATGACCTGGGCACGTGGGGCACAGGGCAGCACCTACGGGGGCAATCCGGTTGCCTGCGCCGCTGCACTGGCGACGATTGAACTGCTGGAAGACGGCCTTCTGCAGAACGCGACCTCACTGGGCGCATATCTGATGGATGCGCTGGAGGAAATCGTGCCGCGTCATCCATCCATCGGTGAGGTGCGCGGCAAGGGGCTGATGATCGGCATCGAACTGGTGGAATCACGCGAGACGCGCAAACCAGCGCCCATGCTGCGTGATGCGACAATTCGCTGCGCATTCGATGAGGGACTCTTGCTGTTGGGCTGCGGTGTCAACACGCTGCGTTTTATGCCCCCGCTGAATGTAAATCGGGCGATTGCTGATGAGGCGTTGGGCATGTTTGACCGGGCACTGAGCAGGGCAGAATCTGATCTGCTGTAAGAACAGGTGAAAAGCGGGCGGGTGCGAGTCAGATTACTCTGCCCGCCCGCTTTTTGTCGCCTGGGGGCGTGTTTTTGTTAGAACTGCGCTAGAAATTCCGCTTCCATCTTACACTTAATCACCCTACATGCTAGAATACTGATATGGTCTTTTTACCTGATTTTCGAGTGCGGCAGCGCGACTATCTCCTGGAGATCAGCCGGGCTATGACCGCCCAGCTTGATCTGACCGAAGTGCTGCGGTTGATTCTACAGGCATCGGTCACCATGCTGGCTGGCGAGGTCGGTCTGATCGCGCTGCGCGAAAATGATGAGGCGACTCTTCGGGTCAGAGCCTTGATCGGCGTTGGCCCGGAGTATGTGCCTGTTTTTGCCCCGCTGCTGACCGGTTTCACAGATGTTTCCACTGAGGGGGTGAATGTCCCCGGCTTCGATCAGAAACTGCGGCAGGTGGCGCAGGCATTAGGGCTGCCACTGCGTCAGGCCATCGCCCTGCCCATGTACCTGGCCGATGAATTTATCGGTGTTATTTATGTATTTCGTACGTTCAGCGGTACGGCCACGCTGAACGATCGGCGTGTGCTGCAGAGTTTTGCCGACCAGGCAGCAATCGCCGTGCATAATGCCCGGCTGTATGAGGAAGTAAACCGCGAGCGCATGCGGCTGGAGAGCATCCTTGATCACAGCGCCGACGGTGTGATGATTCTTGATCCCGGGCTGGCGATCACGACTTTCAATAAAGCCATGAGCCGCATCAGCGGCTGGCCTCCGGAGGCGGTGCTGGGTAAGCCCTATGATGCGATTATCACATGGGTCAGCCGCCCGCAGGGTGTCGATCTTGCGGAGGCAGTGCGTTCCGGCTGGCCATACACCGGCCAGGCTGACGGTAAAGACAAGTCCGGCGCGTCAGACACGCTCTATGTGGAAGGCGACCTGCTGCGGCCTGATGGCACTCAGATAGGAGTCGGGATCACGTATGCGCCGCTGCTGGATGAAGAGGGGCGGCTGATCAATATCATCGTCAATGTGCGTGACATCACCCATTTTCGGGAAGCGCAGCAGATGAAGTCCACCTTCATCTCAGTGATTTCGCATGAGTTGAAGACCCCGGTGGCCCTGATCAAAGGCTATGCCGGAACCCTGCGGCGTGAGGATGCCAACTGGGACCCGGCTGTCGTGCAGCAGAGTCTGGCCGTGATCGAGGAAGAGGCCGATCGACTGGCCGAATTGATCGAGAATCTGCTGGCCGCTTCCAAGCTCCAGGCAGAAGGCATGCGCCTCAATCTGGAAGACGTATCGCTGGTCGATCTGGTGCAGCGTTCGGTTTCCCGCTTCCAGACTCAAACCGATAAGCACACGTTCGAAGTAGACTTTCCACCGGATTTTCCTATTGTGCCTGGCGATGAGGAGCGGCTGCGGCAGGTCATTGACAATTTGCTGAGCAACGCGATCAAGTACTCACCCGACGGCGGCATGATCCGCATTGGCGGGACTTTCACCCCGGATGAGGTGCGGATAACGGTTCAGGATCAGGGTGTGGGCCTGCCACAGGATGAATGGGAGCGCATCTTTGATCGCTTCTACCGGGTAGACGATGCCCTCAGCAGGAAGACTCAGGGCACCGGTCTGGGACTGTACCTCTCACGAGCTATTGTGGAAGCACACGGCGGCAAGATAGGCGTGCACAGCACGCCGGGGCATGGCTCGACCTTTTACTTCACGCTGCCGCGTTATCAACGTTATTTGAGAAAAGATCGGAGAACTACATGAATCTGGGGAACAGGCCAGCGCTGACCTGTCCGAACTGCGGGCAGCCGCTTTCGGCTGATATTGAACAGATCATAGATGTGGGACGCGATCCGTCGGCCAAGGCACGTCTGCTGGCCGGTCAGATCAACGTCGCCACCTGTCCGAGCTGCGGCATGCGGGTGGGCATTGGCACGCCGTTGTTGTACCATGATCCTGCCAAAGAACTGCTGCTGGTTTATGTGCCGATGGAGCTGGGATTGCAGCAGGCAGATCAGGAGCGGCTGATTGGCGACCTGTTGAACGGCTTGATGAATGGCATTCCTGCCGAAGAGCGCCGGGGTTACATGCTGCAGCCGCGCACGGTTTTGACCTTGCAGGGATTGATCGAGCAGATTCTGGCCGCCGACGGCGTCACGCCGGAAATGTTGGAAGCGCAGAAGGCGAAGGCCCAACTGGCTGAAACCTTCCTGCAGGCCAATGTGGATGATCTGGAAGGCCTTGTTGAGCAGCATGATGATCAGATTGACATGGAAGTGCTGCAGATGATCGCCCTGGCAGCGGAAAATGCGCTGCAAAGCGGCCGTCAGGACATGGCCGGACATGCGCTGCGTATTCGTGATCGCTTGCTGAAGCTTTCTACTGCAGGCCAGAAAGCGCTGCAGCAAGCCGAAATGCAGGAACAGGCGATTCAGGATGTGGCCAAGGCACTGGAGGAACTGGGCCCTCGCGCTACACGCGATGATTTCATGAATCTTGTCATACAGTACGCGGATGATGACGAGCACCTGCAGGCGCTTGTCGGGCTGCAATACCCGTTGTTCGATTACGCATTTTTCCAGGAGTTGAGTGGACGGATCAATCAGGCCCCTGATGGCGAAAAGGCAAAGCTGGAATCCCTGCGGGAACGGCTGCTGGAACTGACCACGCTGATCAAACAGCAGCAGGAAGCGCTGGTACAGGCCGCGGTCGACGTGCTGCGCGAGATCATGGGGAGCGATGATCTTGAAACAGCCATCCGGCGCAACCTGCCACGTATTGACGATACTTTTCTGGCTGTGCTGTCTGCCAATATTCAGGCGGCGGAGCAGAATAAGGACTTGATGACCTCGGCACGTTTAAAGAAGATTTATGACACGATCATGGATGTTCTGCAGGACAGCGCGCCGCCTGAACTGCGTTTCATTAGCGATCTGCTGCGTGCTGAGTCGCCGGAAGCTGCGCGGGCGATGATAGACGAACACGCACCGCATCTGGGAGAAGGTCTGCTGCCGCTCATGGATGCGCTGGCGACGGACCTGCAGCAGCGGGGTGACCAGGAGATGCTGTCTCGCTTGCAAGATTTACGGGCTTATGCGGCTGCCGTGCTCGAACAGGCGGCATCCTGAACGATCTTCCCGCTGTTTCTTGCTGTTCGATTCTGTTTGTTAGCAGTTGTGCCCCGGAATCCATTTTGGATTTCAGGGCGCTGTGATTTGGGGGACAGCCGTTTCCTGTGAGATATAAATCCTTGCAGCGGCATCCAGAGTCTGGCCCCCGATTTGCGCTGCCAGAGTCGGGCTGTCTGCCCCTTCGACGACCACGGCGATGATTACCGCGCTGCCATCGCTGGCGCGGATCATGCCAATGAACCACTGAAGAGGGGTAGCCTCTGGCCCGGAATATGCCGTCGCTGCATGGCCCAGAATGGGATAAATCGATTGTGCCTGTGCATCGGCTGCAATGCCTTCAACGGCAGCGCTTCGCATCTGTGTCTGGAGCTGTTCTGTGGTCTGCCGCGTGAGCACGGCACGCGGCATGCCGACGGGCTGCACAGGCTGCCATTCCGACGCGGTCGGGAGGCGCGTGGCTTCGACCAGATGATAAAGCGGTGCATTGCCGCCGTTGGCAATGGCCGCCACGATTTCCAGCGCCTGCAGTGGGGTGACGGTCAGCGCACCCTGACCTGCCAGCGCTGCACGGATGGCCTCATCATCTCGCAGGAAGGCCAGCGGAAGCGGTGAATCGCCGATATCTGTGTTCAAGCCAAGCAGGTCCGGCGGAGTCAGCAGGCCAAAGCGCCAGAATGCCTGGTCAATCACTGCCGGGCGGATGTCTGTGGTGATCTGCGTGAAAGCGCCCGGACAGGCGTGGATGTAGGCCTCATGCAGCGAAGGGTCATTTTCGGTAGGGAGCGGCTGGCCGCAGTCCAGTGTGAGTCCGTTTACCTGTACCGGCATAGCGCCACCGGGAATAGGGGCCTCAGTGTCCATGCGGTGCGCAATGGCTGTTCCCAGCAGCACGGTTTCCAGGAGACCCCCCGGCTGATATACGCCCTGGGTCACCCGGTTGAGTAGAGGGGCATCAGGGGCCTGAATCAGATGATGCCAGTCTTCATCCAGCACATTAGGGTTGAAGATCGGGGCACTGACCATGGCTCGAATGGCCCCGTCAGGGATAGTTGCTACCACGATCGCGCCTGCGTAGTCTCCAAGCGCCTGCACCGCCGCCCGCTGCACCTGCAGATCGAGCGTCAGGCGCACGTCCCCGCCGACGGGTGGTTCATGCAGCAGGTCGCGCAGCCATTTTTCAAAGAGGGTCGGCCCTTCGTCGCCGCGCAGCAGGGCGTCATAAGTGGCTTCGATGCCGCTCACGCCGAACTGTGCGCTGTAATAGCCAACGGCTGGCGCAACTTCCGGGTGAGGATAAAGACGGCGCAGGCCGATTCCGTCGTAATTCACCGTAGTGGTTGCCAGCAGGATACCCTGCCTGTCATAGACCCTGCCGCGGTGGATGATGGCTTCTGCTTCCACTAAACGTGGGTTATCTTCGCGCTGCAGCAGCCCTTCCGCAGCGATTACACTCCAGTAGGCAGCCGTCAGTGCAATCAGCAGAAAGGCGCTCAAAGTAGCCAGGGCCACACGGCGTAGTTCTTTCATGGCGCTGTTGTTTCCTCGGTTGCGCGTGAGGTCGAGAGCACCAGGAAAAGCCCGACCAGCGCGAAATTGACCAGCAGTGAACTCCCCCCGTAGCTCATGAAAGGCAGAGTAACGCCGGTCATCGGAATGATCTTGAGGACCCCGCCCATAATCAGCAGGCTTTGCACGGCCAGCAGCATGCTCAGGCCAGCGGCCATCAGCATCCGGAAGGGCGCTTCTGACCATAATGCGGCAAGCTGCAGCCCGCGCATGACCAGAACGGCAAAGCTGCTCAGGACGGTCAGGACGCCGATCAGTCCCCATTCTTCTGCAACGGCTGCAAAGATAAAGTCGGAGTGGATCACGGGTATATAGATCGGCGACCCCAGCCCGATTCCCTGGCCAAGCACATCCCCGGCGGCAAATGCTTGCAGGCTTTGCACGATCTGAAAGGCCCGTCCGTTCGCTTCCGGCCAGGGATTAAGCCAGACATCTACGCGGAGCTGTACCACGTCGAACAGGCGGTAGGCGGCGATGGCCGCCAGCAGCAGCAGGGCCATACCTATCAGGACGTAGAGTCCCTGCCCGCTGGCAATGTAAAGCAGGGTCAGGAAGACGATGAAGAACAATGTTGCTGTACCCAGGTCCTGCTGCCAGATGACAACGACCATGCACAGTCCCCACATCAGCAGGAGCGGCCCCAGGGCGCGTGCCAGCGGCAGGTAGCGTGTTTCCCTGCCGTCATTGCGGATCAGGTCCCGGTAATCGGCCATGTAGCTGGCCAGGAAGATGACCAGCACCGGCTTGAGCAGTTCCGATGGTTGGAAAAAAAGCCCTCTTGCCCCAAGCCACAGCCGGGGGCCTGCGCCGGAGGGATTGACACCCAGCAGAATCGTCACCAGCAGCAGGGTCAATCCGCCAAAGAGCCAGGTATAGCGGTAGCGGCGCAGCCAGCGCAGATGCATGGGCAGGGTGCTGATCGCCAGCATAACGCCCAGGCTTAACAGCAGCCACATAGCCTGACGCCAGGCAAAGTTGGGGGCCAGCCGCTGGATCATCAGCAGCCCCCAGCCGCTCAGCAGCATGGCAATGGGATAGATGAATGGATCTCGTTGGGGAAGGGAACGGTTTAGCGCACGGTGACCGGCGATCGCTGTGACTGCCCATAGCAAAAACAACAGGGTGGGCGTCCAGAGGTTGTCCGCTGCCAGATCGAGGACGATGGCATTGACCAGCAGAAATGCCCCTGCCAGCCCCAGCAGGAGCATTTCTCGAAATCGCGCATTGCGTGTCACCCGATCAAAGGTCATGGACACTGGCCTCAGCTCAGATACTTGCCGATAAGCACGCTGAGCCGCTCAATAGCCGCTGGCGGAATGACGTCCCGGTGTGTGGTCAGGGCAGCCTGCAGGGCGTTTTCGATCTCTGGCTCGGTATAAGCGTCAAAGTTGGCGCTGAGCCGTTCAACGGCCAGCGCGACCGCCCGCTGAGCGATCTCCAGATTCTGTTTGATGGTGGCGAAAACCATCTCCGCGGTGACCGGTTCTTCTTCTGTGTGCCATGAATCGTAGTCGGTCACGTGCGCCATGACGGCATAGTGCATCTCGGCCTCGCGGGCCAGGAAGGCCTCCGGGCTGGTGGTCATGCCAATGATGGACATTCCCCACTGCCTGAAGACATGGCTTTCCCCTCTGGTGCTGAAGCGCGGGCCTTCGACGGTGATGTAAGTGCCCCCCTTGTGTACTGTACCGCCTGCCTCGCGAACCACATCGTACAGTAGATCGCTGAGCTTCGTGCTGAAGGGATCGGCTACCGAGACATGGGCAACCAACCCATCGCCGAAAAAGCTGCGCGGGCGCAGTCCTTGCGTGTAGTCATATACCTGATCGGGAATCACGATGTGCCCCGGCGCGTAATCTTCCCGCAGGGAGCCGCACGCGCTCACGGCCATGATATGCGTGACACCCAGCATCTTCAAGGCATAGATATTCGCCCGGTATGGAACCTCGGTCGGGGAGAAGCGGTGCCCAATGCCATGCCTGGGGATGAAAGCCACGCGCTGGCCGCGCAGTGTGCCGAGGATGACCGGTGCACTGGGTTTGCCAAAAGGGGTATCCAGATCGACATCCTCACGGTTGGTCAGTTCGGGCATGTTGTACAGCCCTGACCCCCCGATCACGCCAATACGTACAGACTCCATGTGCTTACCCTCCTGTCAGATGAGGAATGACAATTACAACTACAGCGCAGCCTGAATCGCGCCGCCGTCTACCGGGATCATGGCCCCGTGCACGTAGGAAGCAGCGGGTGAACACAGGAAAACGGCGACGTTGGCGAATTCTTCCGGCCTGGCCATGCGTCGCAGAGGAATAGCTGCCACCTGAGCCTGGATTTCGTCCGCAATGGTGGTTCCTTTTTGCGCGGCGCGAGCGGTCATCAATTCTTCCACACGCTCCGTGAGCGTCCAGCCGGGCATGATACTGTTGACGCGGATCCCATCCGGCCCCAGTTCGTTGGCCAGCGTCTTGGTCAGCCCGATGACCGCCGCTCGCAGGCTGTTGGAAAGCACCAGGCCGGGGATGGGCTGTTTGGCAGAGTACGATGTCAGGGTCAGGATGGCGGCGTGGTCAGATTTTCGCAGGTAGGGCAGCGCTGCCTGAATCAGATTGACGGCGCTTAGCAGTGTTAACCTGACGGACTGCTCCCAGCTTTCGGGCGAAACCGCTTCGAACGTTCCGGCGGGCGGCCCTCCTGCATTGGTGATCAGTATATCCAGGCCCTTCAGCGCCTCGGCGGCTCGATTTACGATAGTTCTCGCGTCGTCGGGATCGCTGACATCTGCGGTCAGCGGCAGCACCTGCTGGCCGGTTTCGTTCTGGATGCGTTCGGCGGCGGCCTCAATATGCCCCTGATCGCGGCTGCAAATGGCTACCTGCGCGCCCTCCAGGCTGAAACGGCGGGCGGTGGCAGCACCCAGTCCCCGGCTGGCGGCAGTGACAAGCACTTTGAGATTTGTCAATCCGAGATCCATATGTCTCCCCTGTCGTTCTATCACCCGGCTATTCCAGTTGCAGACGCAGTGTGACTCGTCCGATGCTGATCAGGTCGCCACTGCTGAGGATGACTGGCTCATCAATGCGCGAGCCGTTCAGATACGTGCCATTGCTGCTGCCCCGATCTTCCAGCCACCAGTGCCCGCCGCGGTACGTGATCAGGGCGTGTTCATTGCTGGCAAAGGTATCCGGAATGTAGACGGTGTTAGTTGGCGCACGGCCCAGGCTGGTCAGCGGAAGCAGCGCGAACTCGGTATCCACGGGCAGTTCCTCACACTCGGACGCCAGAACCGTCAGGCGGCCCCGGGGAACGCGCTGTTTTTCGATTTCACGTGTGATCAGGAGGTAGTCTCGCCACAGCAGCAGAAAGAGCGTGCCGGTAAAGAGCAGGAGCACAAATGCTGCACCCAGCCGCAGGGCCAGCAGGAGTGTGGCTTCGTTCACCGTTTATGATCCTTCGGACAGGTCAGGCGGGTGCATGTCAAGCTGTGTGTCTCCGGATGAGTCATGCTGGGATTCGTCCTCCATATAAAGCAGAGACACACTCCCGATTCGGATCAGATCCCCTGGAAGCAGGATATGCTCATTAACCCGCTGCCCGTTGACATAAACACCACCCCGGCTCTGCGTATCGTACAGGACATAACGCCCATGCCGCAGCCGCAGTTGGAGGTGATGGCGGGACACTCGCAGGTCACTGAGTACCAGATCGTTGTCGGGATGCCGTCCAATGTTGAATATCTCGCGGGTCAGCGGGACAACGCGCTCACCGTCAACGATCAACTGGGCATCTGCAGGCATTTCCGGCGGCGGTGGCTTTGGGGGTTCGACCGGTTCCATGATCTGTGTGGTCTGGTGCTTTTTGACCACGTGTCTGGCCTCCACGCGCAGGCTCTGTCCGGGTGTTTCCGGGTCGGAAATCATGGCGATCTCCGGCGAACTCAGCAGGTATAACCCTGCTTCCAGGCAGTAGGTGATGACCTGGCGGGCAAGCTGTCGGGGAAGGTCGGGCGTCTGAGCCATTAGCGCGGCATGATCCTCGGGAGAGAGGTGGATTTCATAGTAGGTTGGGGCCGCCTCGCGGCCTTCGCCCCCGACGATTGTATTGTCCTCGATGGCGCGCGCGATCTGTACGGCAACTTCCCGGGGCTGCAATGGCCCACGAAACAGCCGCGCAAAGCCGCCCTCGATCAGACGTTCCAGCCGATCTTCAAAGTTGGAAAATCGTCCTTTACTCATACAGCGCATTATAGCCCGGCGTTGGTACAGTGGCAACGCGGGCCTTTGTGCCCTTTCTTGTTCCGACATACAGGGATGTTAGGGTATTGTTACAGGCACATTTTGGGGTTGATAGCCCGGCAGGGCTTTTCTATACTTTGAAGCGAAACCGGGCGTCAATCAGTTGTTTGGGCACAGCATGGCAACCACATCATAGGAGAGATCATGACCGCCAATCTCAATAAGCACGAAATCAGGCTTACCGCACTGGCTTCGTGCGCGGGGTGAGCTTCCAAACTCGCTCCTGCCGAGCTGGCGCAGGTCCTGCGCCCATTACAGAATCTCTTTACTGCTGAGGATTATCCGGACCTGGCCGTGGGGCTGGCAGAGCCGGATGACGCTGCCGTTTATCGGCTGGATGCTGATCGGATGCTGATCGTCACGACGGATTTCTTCCCGCCGGTTGTGGACGACCCTTATGATTTCGGCATGATCGCGGCGGCCAACGCGATGAGTGATGTCTATGCCATGGGCGGGCGGGTGCTCTTTGCGCTCAATCTCGTTGCCTTTCCGGACAACCTGGATAGTAGTATCCTGAGTGAGATCATGCGCGGCGGCGCGGAAAAGGTA
>JALSTC010000460.1 GCA_026983935.1 Ardenticatenia bacterium | reverse complement strand
CAACCGCCCCATATACGGGGACAGATCGAGTCCAACGGTGGTTAATCCTGCCATGCGCAGGTCGATCTGGAGATTGCCTGTGCCATGCGCCAGTTCCAGCACACAGGCCCCCGGCGGTACACGAAGAAAACGCACTGCCGTGCGCTGCCAGTTCCGCCAGTCGCCCAGCGATACCAGCCAGCTCACAGCATCGTAAGTCCAGGCCATCTCGTTATAGAGCAGCCGGAAGCCCAGGCGAACCAACGCCCACCAGACCTGTACTGCCTTCAATCCGTCAGCTCCGCGAATGTCATCAACCGGATGTTTTCAGCGGATATGACTTCGTGTGTGCTGGCGTGTGTCAGAGCGTGCAGTTCCCGTTCCCGCTCAGCCACGTAACTACTGCCCACCAGCCCTGCCGCATAACCCGGATGGCACATCAATTCCGTGACACCGTCCGTGGGCAGCGTCGTGAGTATAACCAACAGTTCTCCCAGAATCGCACGCGGGCCAAAAAAGCGTGTCTCCAGATGATCCGGCCATCGAACACCCTGGCTCTCTCCCAGCACATGATGCAGGGATTCAGCCAGGTGATAGGCCTGCTCATCAGAAACGCCCACCAGCATCTGCTTGACGCGATCTGCGGTTCCAACCGGTTCCAGTGCAGCACCCGGATTCCGGATCGGGAACTCATATGCTGCCGCCAGCGCAAGCATCACCCGCAGCGCCTCCGGATGCAGATAGGTGGCATGATGGTGTGAATCCAGATGCGTTGGCGGCCTTCCGACAAGCGCCACAAAGCGATCCACCTGTGCCTGCAGTTCCCGCCGGAGATCGTCAGCCGTCCAGCACGAAGCCGCTTCCGACAGCTTTTCCACAGGAAAGAAGTGGCCATCCGCATCCACCAACGACGGCACGGTCTCCGGTGGAGAGACCGGCCGCCCGGACGTCAGCGTCAGATGCAAACCCAATCGCAGATCGGGGGCCTCCTCGAGCGCCTGCTCCAACCCGGCTGGCGCATCCTCATAATTGATCATGACCGTCGTCGAGGTCACGATTCCGCGTGCATGCGCCTCAAGGATGCCGCGGTTAATGCCCGCCGAGCGTCCGAAGTCGTCGGCGTTGACGATCAATGCAGGCATAGCCTTATCTCCTGTTGGGGAAAGTCGCTTCCGGGCAAAGCGGCCTCAGCGTTCACCCTGCAGCACCGCTCGCAGCACATCCGGCCGATCGGTCATGATCATGTCCACGCCCATGTCCCGCAGGGCGGCCATCCGTTCCGGGTCGTTCACTACCCAGGTATTGACGCGGTAGCGGTGACGCCGCGCCCAGGCCATATACGCTGGTGTGACGGTGGACTCCATCGGGTGATCGGCCTCATGGGGAACACCCCACATCAACCAGCCCCAGCGCTGATGTATCGGCAGATCGGGCCTGTGGAGAAAGCCGATGGGAATCTCAGGTGCGATCTTCCGCAGTCGCCGCAGGCGAAGCGGATTGAATGATGACACGATAACTCGCGAGGTCATATTGTGTCGGCGGATCAGGTCGGCAACAATCGCCTCCATGCCATCCGGCCAGAGAGTAATCCCTTTGAGTTCGATATTGAACAGCAGTCGGTCGCCTACTGCCTCGAACACTTCAGACAGCGTCGGGACTCTTTCTCCGGCAAAGCGCGGGTCAAAATAACCGCCTGCATCAAGCTCCTTGATCTGAGCCAGCGTCAGGTCAGCCACTTTACCCGTGCCATCCGTTGTGGCATCCACGTGGTAGTCATGGATCACGACGGGCTGCTTGTCTGCCGTCAGAATGACATCCAGTTCTACACCGTCGGCGCCATAATCGGCGGCCAGCTTGAAGGCGGCCAGTGTATTGGCAGGGGCATCATGACTGGCCCCCCGATGCCCGAAATTCAGGGTACGCCCCCTATAGAACTCATGCAGCGGTAAGTTCTCAGACAAATCTGTCGTCTCCTCATGCACAGCATGGAGGCCACAGCTATAACCCGCTATTCCTCCGGATCAAAGTGAATCTGCAAATCACCATCCTGCACGCGCACCTCATAGCAGCGCACCGGCACAACAGCCGGAGGTATCAGCACCTCACCTGTGCGGATATCAAACCGCGCGCCATGCCGCGGACAGACAATCTCATATCCTTCCAGATCGCCGTCCGCCAGTGGGCCATCATCATGCGTGCAGACATCTTCAATTGCGTGACACTTCCCACGCCTAAAGGCGGGGGCTTCTGACGGACGCTTGCCCTTGCCCACCCCCCGGAGGGGCGCACAGCGGGGCTACGTTATCCGGCACGGGTGTGTCCCACCCGAAGGTCGAAGTCTTGGAACATCGCGCCGCAAACAGAGTAGCTTCTGGATGTGTAGGCGGGGTCCACGAACGCGACCTCACGACCGGCACTTTCAGCCTTGTACGTGAGGCAACGGCGAAAAGCAGACCAGCCCGCATCCAGAATACGCTTGCTCAGGTGGTGGCTGCGCACCATGCTGCTCACATGCAGGTCTTCCAGCGCGATGCGGTCATCCTGCGGATCATCGCTGTTTACACCTGGGGCAATTCTATCAGACTGCAGCGTTCAAAGAAAGGAT
>JALSTC010000459.1 GCA_026983935.1 Ardenticatenia bacterium | reverse complement strand
AGACGTGAAATCATCCTTTTCCTGATACAGGCCCCGGCGTAAGCCGGTTCGATTCCGGCAACCGTAGAAACTCCCGCGCCGTCATGCACGCACCGGCCTTCGCCGCTGCCATATCCGTCATCGCTACATCCCCAGCGCTTTGATCACCGTGTCAAGGTCTTTGTCTCCACGCCCGGAAAGGTTCACCAGCAGGACGGCATCTTGTGGCATAGTCGGGGCACGTTTGATCGCCTCCGCCACAGCGTGGGCGCTCTCCAATGCGGGGATGATGCCTTCCAGCTTGCTCAATATCTGGAAGGCTTCCAGCGCTTCCTCATCGGTGGCATAGGTATAATATGCCCGCTCAAGCTGCCGCAGGTAAGCATGCTCCGGCCCGACCGAGGCATAGTCCAGCCCGGCGGAAATGCTGTGCGTGTTGAGAATCTGCCCATCGTCGTTTTGCAGCACAAAAGAGCGTGTCCCGTGCAGCACGCCAGGCCGCCCCAGCCGGGGGTCGGCGAAACGGGCCGCATGTTCGCCGCTCTGGATGCCATGCCCTCCGGCCTCCACGCCGATCAGGTCAACCGCTTCGTCCTCACGAAATGCATGGAACAGGCCGATGGCATTGCTGCCGCCGCCCACACAGGCGATGCACATATCCGGCAGCCGTCCGGCCAGCTCGACGATCTGCTGCCGCGCCTCGATACCGATCACGCTCTGGAAGTCCCGCACCATCATGGGGTATGGATGCGGCCCCAGCGCGGAGCCAAGCAGATAGAATGTATCCCGAACGTTGGTCACCCAGTCGCGGATGGCTTCGTTGATGGCATCCTTGAGCGTTTTACTGCCGCTCTCCACCGGGATCACTTCCGCGCCGAGCAGCTTCATGCGGAAGACGTTGGGCTGCTGGCGGGCGATATCCACCGTGCCCATGTAAACGTGGCACTCCAGGCCAAGCAGCGCCGCCGCCGTTGCGCTGGCGACGCCGTGCTGCCCCGCGCCCGTCTCCGCAATCACACGCCGCCTGCCCATACGCTGCGCCAGAAGTGCCTGTCCCAGCGCATTGTTGATCTTATGCGCACCGGAATGCGCCAGGTCTTCCCGCTTGAGGTAGATGCGCGCACCGCCGAGGTGTTCACTCAACCGCCGGGCATAGCTGATCGGCGTCGGACGCCCGGTATATGTGCGCTGGAGATAGGCCAACCGCTCACGAAAGGCGGGATCGACCACTGCCTCATGGTAGGCGGTGGTCAGTTCTTCCAGTGCCGGGATCAGAGTCTCCGGCACAAAGCGCCCGCCGAATTCGCCAAAATAACCGCGCGCGTCTGGCACTTCTGCAGCAGAGGAAAACAATTGCTCAGCCATAGAATCGCTCACTTCATAGAGGGCATCTGCTCAACAGTCTGCACCACACTTACGAAACCGTCGCATCGGCCACCCGCACGGCAGCCATAAAAGCCCGGAGGCACGATTCATCCTTGCGTCCCGGCGTATCGCCCTCAACGCCACTGGCCACATCCACCCCCCAGGGCCGGACGGCCCGGATGCGATCGCCGACGTTGTCCGCCGTCAGGCCACCGGCCAGCATCACACGGGCTGCCTGCTCCCTGGCCGCCAGCGCCACTTCCACGCCGGTCTGATGCCCGGTGCCGCCGTAGAGTTTGCGGTGATAGGCATCTACCAGCAGAGAAGGCACACGCTCATCCTGCGGGCCATACCGTCCGTAGCGTTCGGCCTCTCGCCATGCCTCATTGCGATCACGGGGCCGGATCGCCTTGAATGCCCGCCCACCCAGCACCGCCAGCACTTCGACCGGTTCATCGCCGCTGAGCTGCGCGTAATCCAGCCCGGCCTCCTGAAGGATGGCCGCAATCCGCTCCGCTGTCTCGTTGACAAATACACCGACCAGCACCGGACAGCGTTCACCCATCTGCTGCCGCAGGGAATCGGTAATAGCGCGGGCCTCTTCCGGGGAAAGATAGCGCGGGCTTTCCGGATAGAAATTGAAGCCGAGCAGTTCCGCCCCGGCCCCGGCAGCAATCAAGGCATCATCCAATGTCGTGATCCCGCAGATTTTGACAATCGTCATTCGCCTTCGGCTCCATCAGGCTTCTTCAAACAGCCGCTCACCGCGATGCAGGCGAGCCGCGATCCGATACGTCTGTCCCTGTGCGCGCATGGTCGGCGCATGGGCAGCCAGGTAGCGCGCCGCCGCCACCAGCACATGCGCGGCCTCCGGCTGATCTTTCAGCAGCGTATACTGCCGGAAAGCCGCCTCGACCGTCTGGATGGTATGAAAATCGCGATCCTCGCGCAGCAGCAGCTTCCCCAGTACAGCCAGCAGACGATCCGGATCGCCGCCTACGTAGAGATGCCCGGCCACCAGCCTGCCCGCTTCCTCAACCTGCTGCTGCTGATCCAGCAGTCGGGGCAGTTCCAGCAGCAGCACGTCCGGGTCCCAGGCAACCGTACCATCCGGCTCCGGCAGACGGGCAGCGGGAATGTTCAGGAAACGGTCGAGGTACACGCTCATGGCCGCATCAAAGACGCCGCGCAGCAGGGGCACGTAGTCGTCACCCCTCAGCGGCTCACCAATGCGCCGCAGC
>JALSTC010000458.1 GCA_026983935.1 Ardenticatenia bacterium | reverse complement strand
TTGGGCGGATGCCGATGGCATCGGCTTCGATTGGCAGGGTGATCGGCCTGATCTGTATCTGTTTGTCGCGGTGGGCGTTCAGGACCCGGCAGCGCCCGATGAGGAGGCCGTGCCGTTCGAAGTGGAACTGCTCACATCAGGCGAAGAATGGGAACGGGTAGAGATTCTCTGGGACGACTTCGAAAAGGTGGACTGGTGGGGCGATTCCGGTGTGGATGAACTCGATCCGGCCAATGTGGTCTGGTTGAGTTTCGGTGTGGGCCACTGGGAGCAGACGCAGCGCGGCATGATCGCAGTGGATAATATCCGGCTGCTGCAGGCAGAATAAGAAAGTATGCAGCCCGGCACATGAAAGAAGCCTTACGGGTCATCGCGATCCCGTAAGGCTTCTGTGTGTTCAGTGAGTGCCGGGCGCTCTAGCCCGTAACCGGGATGCTGGCCAGCGGCACATCGCCGATCAACGTGACGTAGGCGGCGGATACCCAGCCGACCAGCCCATCATCCCGGCGGATTTGCAGCCAGGTCGAGTCGGCAGTGCGCCCGATGACGGTTGCCGTTTCACCGCGCTGCAGGGCGGCTATGCGGCTGTGATTTGTGCCCGGTCCGCGCCGGATGCGCAGGCTGGCATTGGACTGCGCCAACAGCACGCCGGACGGTGTCCCTGTGCCACCGCCGCTGCCATCCGTTATCGGCAGGCCGGACGGGTCGCCGTTGAAGCGGATGTAGCGACCGCTGACCCAGCCGGTGAAACCCGGCCCACTGATCTGGTACCATGTCCCGGCGGCATTGCGTCCGATCACGGTGTACGTCTCGAATTCATAGACTCGCGTCATGATCGGCCAGGTGATCCCTGGTCCGGTGCGCACGTTCAGCGCCCGTGCGGCGACGGTGGCCGTGACCGTACTTGCGCCCACCGTGCCCGTAGATGGAATCCCCGCACCCTCGCGTATCCAGTACACGGTGATACGGGCCTGATCACCAATCTCGAAGTACTCGACACGCACGGTGTGAATGCCCGGATTGACCGTGATGGTCCCCCGGTATTCCTGGTAGGGGGAAGGCGACCAGGCATCAATGACCAGCGCGTCGTCCACATAAACGCGCACACCGTCATCTGCCCCGGCAATGAAGGTATACGTCCCGCCCTCCATCTCCGGGAAGCCCCACCAGCGGGCGCTGAAGTTATCGGTGTTGATCGTGCCGGGGATGGGCGAGCCGCTGCCCCAGTTGTAGTCAATGACCTCTTCCAGCCGACCGCCGGCCTGGGGGGCCTGCAGGTTGGTATTGTTGTAGTATTCTGCCGCCCAGCCACCCGGCGCGGTCAGCGCATTGGCGGGCAGCCAGCGCACAAAGATCACGGCCTGATCACCAGCGTCGTAGTACTCGACGCGCACCCAGTGTGAGCCTTCGGTCAGCGTGATCTGGCCGGTGTGGGTTGTGCGCGGCTGGTTATACCATGCATCAATGACCGGTATATCGTCCACGAAGACGCGCACGCCGTCGTCCACTGTGGCGTAGAACGTGTAGGTTCCTGCGCTGAACTGCTGGCCGCCCGTCCAGCGCACGGAGAAGTTATCCGGGGGCACAATCGCCGGCACAGGGCTGTCCCCGCCCCAGTCAAACGCGATCTGGCTGTCCAGCCGGACATGGATGGGCGGCCCGGAAAGGAAGGGGTTGCTGAAGTATTCCGCCGTCCAGGCCGTGCCTGTATAGGCATGTGCTGTGCCTACATGCACGCCCGGCGTAAACAGCGGCAGCGTCAGCGCAAGAATCACCCCGAATATGAACCAGCGACGCATTTACACACCTCCTCTAACAATAAATTCCCTGATACCCCAGTTTTTTATATTATTGCATAGTTTTAATGAACTGTGGATGGCGTAAGCCTGACGCATACCTGATTTTCATCTGATGCCTGATGCTAGCGCACGATCACCGCTGTTTCTGTTGGTGTTGGCGTGGATGTTGGCATGCGCACTGGCGTGCTGATGATCATCGGCCCCGGCAGGTTGATTTCGGGCTGGAGCGTCACCAGTGGCAGCGTTACGGTGGGCGTGGGTGTCACTGGCAGGAACGGACGTGTGCCGCTCAGTAGAGGCGGGCGTGTGCTGTCGCGCGGCAGGCGTGTGACGATCAGCGGCGGAAGCTGCAGGTCAAGGTTGGTTAGCGGCTGCGGCAGCGCGATCCGCTCCGGCAGCACGTCTAACAGCGGCGTCATCGGCTGCCGCTGCAGGTGGTTCATGTCCAGCATCTCCAGCAGCGGCGGCTGCATGGGCTGCAGGCGGTTCACTCCGCCCAGCCGGACGCGAATCTGTGACCCGGCGGCGGCGACGGTTCGCTGCCCCAGCGCGATGGCGTCTACCTGCCCTTCCAGCACGGCAAGTGTCATTTCTTCGTTGGGCCGGGCCTGGACGAGCACTGTCGATCCGATGGCCAGCTCAACGCCGTTAACGGTCAGGCTGGCGACGGCTTCGGCGTCGTTTTGAATGAGTACGCCGGATTCGGGGACGGTCTCGCAGCCGGGGCCGCCCAGCCCGGTGGTGATGTATACCGCCTGCATGGGAGCGGCCCCGCCCGCATCTTCAA
>JALSTC010000457.1 GCA_026983935.1 Ardenticatenia bacterium | reverse complement strand
ATCTGGCTGTATTGATATTGACAGGCAAACCTGACTCCAACCATCAGGAGGAACAACATTGAGGCGCATTGCGGTGTTGACCAGCGGGGGTGACTCCCCCGGCATGAATCCTTTTGTCCGCGCAGTTGTTCGCCGGGCATTGGGCTATAACATGGAAATCTTTGGCATCGAACACGGCTACCAGGGGCTGTGTGATGGCAACGTCATTGAGATGAACGCGCGCTCTGTGGGAGGGATTATTGACCGCGCCGGGACCATCCTGGAAACCGCACGCAGCGAGGAATTCATGACCCGCGAGGGCCGCCGTAAAGCCCTGCGCACACTTAACGAACATGGCATCGAGGGCCTGGTCGTGCTGGGTGGTGATGGCTCGCTGCGCGGCGCGATGTCACTCCACGAGGCAGGGGTCAAGGTCATCGGGGCGCCGGGCACGATTGACAATGACATGTACGGCACAGAAATGACCATCGGCGTGGATACCGCGCTGAACGTCGCCCTGAACGCCATTGATATGATCCGGGCGACGGCTTCGTCTCACCAGCGAGCTTTTCTGATCGAGGTCATGGGACGGCACTGCGGCTACCTGGCACTGATGGCCGGCATCGCCTCCGGCGCGGAGATGATCTGCATTCCCGAATACCCCTTTGAGCTGGAAGACGTAGCACGCACCCTGGATGAGGCCTACATCCGCGGCAAAGCGCACTGCATCATCGTCGTCGCGGAAGGTGCGCCCTACAACGCCCATGCCATCGAACAATATCTGCGCGAACATGAGGATGAGCTTGGCTTCGAAGTGCGCTCAACCATCCTGGGGCACATCCAGCGAGGCGGCAAGCCGACGGCCTTCGAGCGCATCCTGGCAACACGCATGGGCTGCGCGGCTGTGGACAATCTTTATCAGGGCAACACGGGTGTTATGGTTGGTATTCAGGGGCACGACATCATCACCACCCCGATCCCGGACGTTGTCAGCCACAAGAAGGAACTCGACCTGTCGCTTTACGAGCTGGCACGTACACTGGAAAACCCGTCTACCCTGCTCCAACAACCATGAACGCGCTGGCCAGTCTTGTTGCACTCTGCCTGACGCCGGGCATCGGCGGCGTCACCCTGCGGGCGCTGCTGGCCCGCTTTGGTGACGTGGAAACGATCCTGAGCGCATCCGTGGAGGAACTCCAGGAGACACCGGGCGTTGGGCCACGCATCGCGGCAGCCATACAGATGATCAGCGTTCCCCAGATAGCGGAAGCCCTCCAACGGTGGCAGCAGGACGGCATCCAACTGCTAACATGGTCACACCTTGACTACCCGGACAGGCTGCATCTCTTACATGATGCGCCGCCGGTGCTTTTTTACCGGGGCACGCTGCTCCCGGACGACGACCGCGCCGTTGGCATCGTTGGCACCCGCAGTCCGACCCCGCAGGCCCGCAGGCTGGCGGAGCACATGGGTTTTGAGCTGGCAAAACGCGGCTGGACGGTGGTCAGCGGACTGGCGTGGGGCGTGGATTTTGCCGCACACAGCGGCGCGGTACGCGGCGGGCGCACGATTGCTATCACAGGCTCAGGCGTGCACGCGCCGCTTCCCGGCAGCAAGCAGACACTGGCCGCACAGATTACCGGCAGCGGTGCGATCCTCGCTGAAGTTCACCCCGACGCGGCCCCTACCCGCACGGCACTCGTGGCACGCAACCGCCTGATCTCCGGCATGAGCCGTGCCGTGATCGTCATTGAAGCGGGCGAGAACAGCGGCAGCATGTACACGGCGCGATTCGCCTACAAACAGGGCCGCCCGATCTTCTCCGTGGACAACGGCAGCGCAGGGAATAAAAAGCTGCTGGAGAATGGGGCCTTCCCGCTGACAGCGGACTTCTCCGACTGGGACGGACTGCATGAGCACCTGAATGCGCTGTAGCAGCTACGGGGCATTATCCAGTTCATCCCAGTAGCCCACTGTGCGCAGCAGCAGCCGTCCTTCCTCGCAGCGGGGACAGTCTACCCAGGCAATGCCGTCGTCAAAGCGCTCCCCTTCATCGCCGCCAAGATGGGTGAAGATGGTCAGATTCTTGCTGCCGCAGACCGTACAGACTCCGACGTACTGCCCCTCGTCGTTTTCGGCTGCATCCGCCTCCAGTGCGCGGCGATGCAGCGGCAGGAGCTGGCGGGCAAACACATCCCCCTGGGAGGCGCGGTCTTCCAGGGTCTCGATATCTTCGGCTGCCGATTCGAGGATATGGGGCAGATCGTAATCCGGCGTAGGCACAAGCACCGAAACGATGTTCCGGCAGTCATGACACACAGCCAACCTGTACTGATAGTGGATGAACAGATGGCTGCGCGTGCTCCCGCCGAAATGCAGCGGGCCTTCCACATGATAGTTGCACACCGGGCATGGTGAGAGCAGCAGCAAACGCCCCACGTCCCCGCCTCCTCTCCAGCGCGTGGTAGTTTGAGTGTATCATATTCGGAGAACGCAGGATCAGCAGAACGTGGGAAAGTGCATCACAACCCGAACAAAGTCAGGGATGCCCGGGCTGAACGTTCTTCAATGGCGTCGCGGATCATGGCAGGGAGGAAAAGAAGCCTCGACCGCGCGCCAGGGGTTTGAGGTAGCCGGTATCCAGACGAAAGCCAAACTGCGCGGCAACTTCTCGACGGGTGGCCCCGATCAGCAGCGTGCCATCCACCAGGCGGACAACCGGCAGCGCCAGCCCCTCAGCGCCATTGGCCAGACTCTTCACCCAGGCCCTGGATTCCTGGTCGGCATCAATGTCAACGAACTGATAGGGAACATGGATGCTCTCCAGCAGACGGCGAACATCCCACGAGGCAACACTCCAGGTCGTTCCATAAACTGTCACTTCCTGCATTGGGCACCTCTATATTCTTCGGCAATACTCACTTTATTATAATAACATTCCCCGGCGCATATGTCACGTGAAAAACAAATAAAATCCGGGGAAATTCCCCGGCAACCCGCACAGAATCTCCCCGGTGATTCGCACAGTACCACCGCTTCAGGTTCAGACGCCTTTGACCTGCCGCACAAGCTGCATGAACTCCTGCCATTCTTCCCGGAAGAAGTGCAGCGTCACCGGCCCCAGATCAATGTGATAGACGGTTTCACCGTCCGGTTCCTGTGAAGCCCAGATCATATAATGCTCGGTCTCGGAAAGTGTTTCGGTTGGAATCTCCATATCGCTCATCATCGCATCTCCCTGCGCACGATATCTCAGGCCAATTGGTGCTCGAACAGCAGCACGTCCATATCCCAGCGGCGGGCATATCCGGCGGCATGCAGCGCCGCCAGCATGGTTTCTCGCCTCGGCACTTTGCTGGATACATGGGCATGGCCCTGCCTGTACGCCAGGCCACGCAGCGCCCGGGCCACCGGCACCAACTGCCCCGGCGCGGCATCCATATATCCGATATAGAGGCGGCTGTCTTCATCGTCAGCTTTGGGGTCATCCGGTGCGTTGATGATCACCAGCCCGGAGATTACCGCCTCCTCCGGCTGCCAGGCCATGACCAGCCCGGCAGCAAGCCTGCGGCGCAGCAGCGCCGGCGTCAGCGGCAGGAAGCGCCAGTGCATCTCTACCGTATGCAGCGTATCCGTAATGTGCGGCGCTGACTCCAGAAATGCCAGCACACGGCTCAGATCATCGGGCTGCAGTTCGATCAGGCCTTCCGCAGAGACGGCTTCGGCAGGTGCACCATAAGGCGCGAAAACAGCAGCCTGCCGAAAGCCCGTTTCCGCCGCCAGCCTGACCACTGCCGCATTGCCGGACGCCGTGCTGAAGCGCAGCGTGCCGGGCGCAAATCGCCGCGCATAATTCACCAGATAATGATGCAGTGCCCGGGCAATCCCCTGCTCCCGGAAGGCGGGGTCCACGCGCAGCCCTTCCATCCACCACTGGTCATCACTCAAACGAGTCAGTTTGGCAGTACCCACCAGCCGATCATGGAGAACCGCAGCGCAGAATATGCCTTCTTTTTCCGCCAGCCAGGCATCAAACACAAACGGCAGATAGTCATGCCCTTCCCAGACCTGGGCAGCGATGGCCTCCACCGCCGGACGATCCGCAGCTCGTACAGGACGGATCACAAGATCGTTGTCGTCGAGCTTCCCACGCCTATCATCCGTCGGCGTGGCATGTGTCGTCATGACATCGGCTCCTCATGTACAGACTGCCCGGCAGTCACGGAGCCGCCGCTTTCCACGGACGCAAGCTGCCGGGATCGCGCCTGTGCCACCGCGTGCTGCAATGTACGGCGGCGCAGGTCTGGCGGTATATCATCCAGCAGCTTCACATAAAGGTATTCCCCCAGTACCCGCAGAGAAGCCGTCACCGGCGCGGCCAGGATCACGCCCAGCGCTCCAGCCAGTGTGGCCCCTCCGATCACGGCAACGATGACGATGAACGGATGCAGGTCAAGACTGCCGCCCATGATGCGCGGCACAAGGAAAATCGCCTCCAGATTCTGCAGCCCCGTCCAGACGACGATCACGACCAGCATGAACACCAGTCCCTGCAATCCCGGGATCGTCGTACTGGGGAAGAACAGCGCAAACAGCGCCGCGGGCAGCAGCGCCAGTGCCGGGCCAAGATTGGGGATGAACTCCAGCAGGCCGCTGAGCAGCCCCAGCACCAACGGGCTGCGAACACCAAGCAGAGTCGCAGAGAAGAACACAACAACGCCCATGATCAGACTGAGGACGATCTGACCGCGCAAATAGGCGTTCCAGACTCCTCCCAATCCATGCAGGAGATAGCGAATGTCGGCCCGATATGAAGGCGGCGCCAGTGCCTCGATATAGTCCAGGAACTGCGGGCCGTCCTTCATCAGGTAAAAGACCATCGTCAGCACGAAAATCATACTCACGATGCCGCTGACAGCCGTACCTAAGGCCCCCAGGACAGGGGAAGTCAGCGGGCCGAGGAATGACTGTACAGCAGAGGCCACGTCCACAGTGCCGATCAGGGCATGGATGTCCAGCGGCATTTCCGGCTCTACGCCAAGCTGATCGCGCAGCACATCCAGCGGCACGATCGTCTGCCCCCCGATCGTGAAGCGCGTGCTGAGCACCTGCTCCAGCGCGTCGTTGATCTGTGCTGCCAGTGTCGGGATGCCATCGCCGAACTGCCGCAACTGCGCCACAATGGCCGGCACCAGAATCACGAGCACCAGCACCACCAGCCCCACCGCCAGGAAAAACGTCAGGACTGTAGCCAACATCCGCCGGATGTTCGCATTGCGCACGGGAAGGTATCGATCGAAGAACGATACGCCCGGATTGAGCAAATAGGCCAGCACGAGCGAGACAATCAGCGGCGGCCACATATCACCCAGCCGCCAGGTAAACACAAACAACACCAGCAGCAGAATCAGCGCCACCGTGCGCTTGGTGCGCAGGGACCAACGAGGCGAGGCAATTCCAGCGTTCTCAGACATCCCGACCACCTTTTTACCGGCAGGCACGATTTGTATTGTACGTCAGCCAGCAGCGACTGGCAATAATCCAATTACTTGATCACTACATACCGGATTATTTGTAATGATTTTTCACAATGAACCATGTGCCGCCGCAATGCAAACAGGCAGGCCCCTGCCTCAAATGGGCGGGAGACCTGCCTGTAATAACGATTCAGGGACGGTTTAGTTGCGGTCGCGTCCACCGCCGCCGCGGCGGCTGCGGCCACGATTGCCCCCACGCCCACCGCGTGAGCCGCCACGGCTGCCGCCGCGGTCGCGCGAACGCGCCTCTTCAGCCGTCCAGCCTTCCAGTACGGCCTGACGACTCAGGCGCACCTTGCCAGCCGGATCGATATTGGTCACCATGACCATGATCTCATCACCAACGCGCACTTCGTCCGTGATGTGTTCCACGCGGTAATCAGCGATCTGGCTGATATGCACCATGCCCTCACGCCCCGGCAGGAACTCCACAAACGCCCCGTAAGGTTCCACACGGGTCACCGTGCCCGTATAGATCCGCCCGATTTCCGGCTCCTCTACCAGGCCCTGGATCATTTCCACCGCCAGGTCAGCAGCCGGGCCGTCCACTGCGGCGACAAAGACCGAGCCATCTTCTTCGATGTCAATCTTGGCCCCGGTCTTTTCCTGAATGCCGCGGATCACCTTGCCACCCGGGCCGATCACCGCGCCGATTTTCTCCGGGTCGATCTTGACCACGGTCATACGCGGCGCGTAACGATTCAACTCGGCACGCGGCTCCGCGATCTCCTGGCGCATGACATCCAGAATCTGCATCCGCGCATCACGGGCCTGCTGGAGCGCCTGACGCATGATATCCGTAGAAATACCCTTGATCTTGATATCCATCTGCAGCGCGGTGATGCCGCTTTCCGTACCGGCCACCTTGAAATCCATATCGCCAAGGTGATCTTCCATGCCCTGGATATCGGTCAGGACGGCATAGCGCTCGCCTTCCTTGATCAGGCCCATGGCTATCCCGCCCACCGGACGGCGGATGGGAACGCCCGCGTCCATCAGCGCCAACGTACTGCCGCAAACACTGGCCATGCTGGTGCTGCCGTTTGAACTGAGCACCTCACTCACCACGCGGATGGTATAGGGGAATTCATCCTCGGGCGGGATCATGGGCAGCAGGGCCGTTTCCGCCAGTGCGCCATGGCCGATCTCGCGGCGCTTGGGGCCGCGCAGGAACCACGTCTCCCCGGTCGAATAGGGCGGGAAGTTGTAGTGATGCAGGTAGCGCTTGGTGTCTTCCGGCGAAAGGCCGTCAAGCGTCTGTACATCGCGCGGCGTGCCCAGCGTGGCAATGCTCAGCACCTGGGTCTGTCCGCGCTTGAACAGGCCCGATCCATGCACACGCGGCACGATTCCCACTTCAGCAGCGAGCGGCCGGATCGTGACATAGTCACGCCCGTCGGGCCGGATGCCATCCTCCAGAATGCGGCGGCGTACTTCTGCCTTCAGGGCATCCTGAATGAAATTACGAATTGCCACGTAGTCCGGCGGTGAATCTTCCGACGCGGCTGCCTCATATTCGGCCAGAATGCGCTCACGCAGTTCATCCACCGCGGCGTTGCGCTCCTTGCGATCGGTAATCTCGGCAACGATGCGCTTGATGTCTGCCTCAACCTTGCTGAACACCTCAGCACGCAGGGCTTCGTCCACCTGCGGCGCTTCGTATTCATCCTTCGGCTTGCCGACTTCCTCGCGCATCCTGTTCTGCACAGCGATGATGCCCTGGATGGACTGGTGTCCCAGGTCCAGAGCACGCACCATCGTCTCTTCATCCACCTCGTTCGCGCCGCACTCGACCATGATCACGGCTTCCGACGTGCCCGCCATGCGCAGATCAAGACGGCTGTTCTCCATCTCCGGGATGGTGGGATTGACGACCAGTTCGCCGTCAATCAACCCGACGCGGCACGCCCCCACCGGCCCGCCAAAAGGAATGTTCGAGATCGTCAGCGCGGCGCTGGCCCCGATAATGCACAGCATATCAATGTGGTGCTCCTGATCATGGCTGAGCGCCGTCAGGATCACCTGGACTTCATTGCGCATGTCCTTGGGGAACAGCGGGCGCAGCGGACGATCGGTCACACGTGCCGTCAGGATGGCGCGTTCGCTGGGGCGACCTTCGCGGCGGAAGAAGCTGCCCGGAATGCGCCCGGCAGCGTACAGCCGCTCTTCATAGTCCACACTGAGCGGAAAGAAATCGATGCCCTCACGGGGATGGGCGCTCATCGTCGCTGTGGCCAGCAGCATGGTATCCCCCATGCGCACGGTCACCGCGCCGCCGGCCTGCTCCGCCAGCTTGCCGGTCTCGATGATCACTTCTTGCGAGCCAACCATCGCGGAATAGCGGTGGGACTCTCCCATATTACCTACCATAGAAAAACCTCCAGAAAAGAAATGGCCCGGAGGTCAGGGACTGGAAAACACAGCCAAACAGCACAGGTTTGGCCTCATTTTCCAATTCCTGTCGCTCCGGGCAAAGTACAAACGCATGGCCATCACAGGGATGGCCAGATACTGACCAACAAAAAAATCGCGTGGTCACCAATAGATTCCGCAAAAGTACAGGGGGCCGATTACCCGCCCCCATACCCCTCCATCATAGATTTACCGCCGCAGACCGAGGCGCTGGATTAACTGCTGGTACGCTTCCGGATCAGTACGGCTCAGGTATTTAAGGTGCCGACGACGCAGGCCGACCATCTTCAACAGGCCGCGCCGGGAATGTTCATCGTGCTTATGCACCTTCAGATGTTCCGTGAGCTGGCGAATGCGCTCGGTCAGCAGTGCGATCTGCACTTCTGGTGAGCCGGTATCGCCTTCATGACGGCCAAACTCGCGGACAATCAGGTCTTTTTCGTCACGTGACAGCGTCATTGATATTCCGTCCCTACTCTACTGACACCAGGCCTGCCGGACGTAGGCAAACCGGTCTAAGACGAACAGAGAATTTGTAACAACACTTATTATAACAGATGGCAGGGGGCGCTTACAAGGGCCGATTGCCGGAGGGCGTTTTAGGGTCGTGTGCATCCTCAGGCAGCGTGATCCCCAACCGCCGCTCCAGCACTTCGATAAATGGGCGCAGCCAGACATGCTCAAAGCGCGGGGGAAGCTGCTCATAATCCTCCAGTGACATGGTTGCCAGACGGCCCAGCCAGTTGGTCAGGAAAAGCCACATCAGCGCGTGATCCCAGAGCATGGCGAAGCGTTCATCGTCCCAGGCAGGCTCGACACGCTGCGCCATTTCCTGTCGGTACAGAGCGATGCCCTCATCCAGCGGCAGTGCTGGCTGCAGAGTCATCTCCGTCGTTTTCACAAAGGCCACCAGATCAAGGATCGCAGGCCCTATGCCCGCGCGCTGCCAATCGAACACGATCTGCCGCCCATCTATCGGACAGGCGATGTTCCCCGGCCAATAATCGCCGTGCAGCAGGGTGTCCGTCTCCTCTCGCAGCGGAGCGACGATCTCATCGGCATGCTGCACCAGCGTGCCAAAGGCCAGGAAGTTGCGGGGCGTGCTGAGCGGCGGCAAACGATCCTCGCGCACCAGCGACTGCACCGCTTCCGCCGCAGCCATCACCGTCGCCTCATAATCTGCGTCCAGGGGACGCCCCAGCCAGGCAAAGATCGCCAGGTCCTGCCCCAGTCCCCAGAAACGATCATGCATGGCAGCGAGGTTAACTATCGCCTCGATATAGTCTTCTCGCGTCCAGGCATCAGGCGGACGCAGCCCAGTCAGCGCCTCGACAACGATCCAGCCCTGCACAGGGTCGCCGGCAACAAGTCCCGGCACCAGTACGGGCAAATGGGGAGCCAGGCGTTTATACACGCCGTATTCTCGCCTGCCAACGGCGGATAGCACACGGCCCCCGGCAGTGACCGGCGCTTTCTTCAAAACCAGGGCAAGCTGCTGCACCTGACCGTCAATATCCACGCTGACGCGCATCCCATGGAGATCACTCAGGGGGTCCGGCGCACCGCCCGGCAGCACATGTGGCAGCGGCATCGGCTCAATTTCCAGCAGGCGCAGGCGCGGCGCATCCAGATAACGCCGCAGGCCCGCCATCAGTGCAGGGCGGCTGAACGGCCAGGGACTCCCGGCAGGGGACCGGATGTGTTCATCCTGTCGGACGCCCATCACACTCAATCCCAGGAACGCTTGTAATTGACCGTCAGCTTATCCAGTATGGCCTGCTGCAAATCCACGCCCGTCAGGCTGGCCAACTGCAGGAGATACAGCGCCACGTCAGCCAGTTCCCCGGCCAGTGCCTCTCGATCCTGCACATCACCATTCCACTGGAAGTGTTCCAACACCTCCGCCGCTTCGATCACCAGCGACGTGGCAATATTGCGCGGCGTCTGGGGACGCGGGGAGTCTTCCTCATACCAGCCTTTCGCCCGGACAAAGGCATGCATTGCCTCCGTCAGCGCCTGCAAAGTCAGTGCCTTTTCATCAGTAGGCATTGATGTTACGCCCCCGGATTGTCTGGATAACGGTACGGATCAAAATCTTGATGTCCAGCCAGAGCGACCAGTTTTCCACGTACCACAGATCGTACTTGGTGCGCTCTTCAATTGACGTATCGCCGCGCAGCCCGTTGACCTGTGCCCAGCCGGTCATACCGGCCTTCATCTGATGGCGCTCCATGTAGCGGGGGATAAACGACCGGAACCGTTCCACATAAGCACGCTGCTCCGGACGCGGCCCGACCAGGCTCATCTGACCCAGCAAGACATTGATCAACTGCGGCAGTTCGTCCAGATTGGTCTTGCGCAGAATGCGCCCGATGGGTGTGACCCGCGGGTCGTCGGGGACCGTCCAGCCGGGGCCGTCTTTTTCGGCGTCCTGACGCATGGTGCGGTACTTGAGCACCGGGAACAGCTTTCCGTCCAACCCCATGCGCTCCTGGTAGAAGAAAACCGGCCCGGGCGATGAATAGCGTACCAGCAGCGCCAGAATAAGCATCAGCGGAGACAGGAAAACCAGCCCGACTGCCGCCCCGACAATATCAAGGCCGCGCTTGATGCTCAACTTCCACCCTCGCAGCGCCACATCGCGCACACGCAGCAGCGGCAGCCCGGCCAGATCGTCCACGGAGAGATCACCGGCCATATAGGCAAAGACGTCCGGGTAAACCTTGATATCCACCTGTCCACGCTGACAGAGCGTGATCAGGTGCACGAGCTGACGGCGATCCAGCTCCGGGAGGGCAATGATCACGTTGTCAATTTCAAACTCATCAATCAGGGATGGCAGGTCTTCATAGCGCCCGATGGCCATCATCCCCAACACGCTGCCCCGCCCGTCTTCTGTGACCAGCCCGGCCAGATCATAACCCAACTGCGGCGACCACTGAATTTTCTGGGCGACATAACGCGCCGCTTCGCCATCGCCGACGATCAGCACGTCGTCCCGCGCAATCCCTCGCGACCGCAGACGATAGACGACCTGATTGTAAACCTCACGTCCGGCAATCATCAGCGCGACCGAGAAAAACCACACATAGACCAGCAGCGTGCGCGGGTAGTCTGTCTCAAGGGGACTGTTCTTGAAGATAACCGTCTGGAAAGCGACCGATAGAAATACCGCCAGTGACACCGCGCCCAGAATCCGGTAGCCGACATCGAAACGGCTGGCGGCGCGCGGCAGGTGATACAGCCGGGCAAAATAGGCCGACAGCATGATCGACACCACATGCACCACCATCGTGGGCGCGTAGAAATCCAGGCCCGGCGGATCCGGTGGCAGCGGCGTCAGCGGGAAAGCCTGACGCATCGAATAGCCAACCAGAAAGGCCAGCGTCGCCATGGTCAAGTCTATGCCCACCAATAGGGCCTTGAGTGCCAGGCGGATGCGGCGATTGCGCCTGCGGGCCGCCTGTGCCCGGATCATGGTGCGCGTAACAGCGTCGGACGCCGGATCTCCCGCCAGAGACGAGGCCCGCCCCGCAGAATCAGCCCCAGCAGAATCAGGCTGTGCAGCCACAGCGGGGTCTGCCTCCGGTAATGCTTCCGATAGAAGATCAGCATCGCCCGGTAGAACTCGAACTGCGCCCGGCGACTCTTCCGGCTCGCCGCCCGCTTGATATGGAGTACCGTCACGGCGGGGTTGTACCACACCGTCCACCCCGCCATCTTCACGCGATACGCCCAATCCAGGTCCTCCCCGTACATAAAGAACGATTCATCCAGCAAACCGACATCGGCAATCGCCTCCCGGCGCACCTGCATATAGGCCCCGACGACCGAATCCACCTCGGTCACCTGATCGGGGTCCAGATAGGTCATGTTATACCGACCAAAACGCCGGCTGCGCGGAAACAGCTTTGACAGCCCCGTCATCCGATAGAACGAGATTTCCGGGGACGGGAAGCTGCGCCGACAGGCCAGATCCATGCGGCCGTCCGGCAGCACCAACTTTGGCCCGGCAATTCCGATGCGCGGGTCGGCATCCATAAAGG
>JALSTC010000456.1 GCA_026983935.1 Ardenticatenia bacterium | reverse complement strand
GCACAGCAACAGCGCCTGCAGCCTACAGGTTGAACGCCTGGCGCTGTTCATCGGTCATTGTCAGGCCGAGGATATTATACCCCGCATCCACATAAATGGTTTCCCCTGTTACGGCGTTGCTGAGGTCAGATGCCAGCCACAGCGCAGTGTTGCCCACATCTTCCTGCGTGATCAGGCGGCGCAGCGGCGCGGCCTCCTCGCTGTATTTGAGCATCATGCGGAAGCCGGAAATCCCGGCAGCAGCCAGCGTCTTGATCGGCCCGGCGCTGATGGCATTGACGCGGATATTCTGCGGGCCGAGGTCAACAGCCAGGTAGCGCATGGAACACTCCAGCGCGGCTTTGGCAACGGCCATCACGTTGTAGCGGGGCAGCACTTTCTCCGCGCCGTAATAGGTCAGTGTCATGATGCTGCCGCCCTCGGTCATCAGCGGGGCAGCGCGTTTTGCCAGCGCCACCAGGCTGTAGGCGCTGGTTTCCAGCGCGGTGCGGAACCCCTGCCGGCTGGTATCAATGAAGCTGCCCGCCAGGTCTTCACGCTCGGCATAAGCGATGGCGTGCACCAGCACATCAAGGCGGCCAAAATGCGCCTTTGCTTTCTCAAAGACGGCATCCAACTCGTCATCGTTGTTGGCATCGGCGCGTTCGACGAAGGTGCAGCCGATCGATTCCGCCAGGGGGAAGACGCGCTTCTCAAGCTGGGGGATGGCGTAGCTGATGCCGACGTTAGCACCTTCTGCATGGAATGCCTGTGTGATGCCCCAGGCAATGGATTTCTTGTTGGCGACACCAAAAATCAGCGCGTTTTTTCCGTCCAGCAGACCCATATGATTCACTCCTTGTTGTGATACGTAACGGATAGTAAGGCAGGTTAAAGAATGTTAAATGCTCACATATATATAAAACGCTCTCAGCGTGGTCTGGATGCGTAAGGCGTTCCCTTTATCCAGAAACGCCACGGCTGTGACCGCCAGGGCTCCGGGGCGTAACTGATGCCGATTCGTGGCCCGCGGTGTATGCTGTCCTCCGGCAGTGGGTCACCGGGCAGAATGCGGAGCATGCCGTCGGGCCGGGTCAGATCGAGGCCGTTGAACGTGCCATCAATGCCGAAGGCCCGGGTCAGCTTTGCCGGGCCGGATGTCCATTCGCTCTGCCGACGGCCCGGACGGTTGGCGGCGATGAGGTCGAGTCCTTCCAGCGGCTCCACTGCCCGCAGCAGAACAGCGCTGCCGTGCCCTTCGGCCTCGGTCACGACATTGAGCAGCCAGTGCATGCCGTAAGTGAAGTAAACGTAGGCGTGGCCCGGCGGGCCGAACATGACGGCATTGCGTGCTGTACGTCCGTGCCGGGAATGGCTGGCCCGATCGTCCGGGCCGGTATAAGCCTCGGTCTCGACAATACGGCCCGCGATCCGCCGGTCGCCTACCGTTCGCACCAGAACGCAGCCCAGCAGTTCACGGGCAACGGTGAGGGTGGGGCGGTCGTAGAATGTGCGGGGCAGCGGTTGTTCCATGCGGGCTATTTTAACACAGAATCGGGCCGGGCCATGCGTTAGCAGTTGTGGGTAGTGGGCTGGGCTGGGTGCAGGTGACGGTCGGTTGGCGGAGGGGTATACTTCTGTGCATAAAAAGTGAACGGCTCAGGGACGCCGAACCCTGAGCCATTCCAAAAGGAGGAGAAGAAGAGATTTCGCCCTTCGAGATTAATCATACATTGTGTCTGCTGAATATTCATGACGCTTACCCTACGCTTACCCTACGCAACCTATACGATTTATGCAAGTGTAAGGCTTTTATAATTTTTCGTAAGGTTGCCGCAAGGAGAAAGCATGATATCGTTTTCCACGCTTGATGTGCTGTTAGCGGCAGCGCCCCCGTTGACCGTGCTGATCTTGATGGTCGGCCTGCGGTGGGGCGGCAGTAAAGCCGGGCCGGCGGGCTGGTTTGTTGCGCTGGGCGTCGCCGTCTGGCGCTTTGGCGCTGGTCTGGATGTGATCGGGTATGCGCACGTGCGTGCCCTGGTGCTGACCGTTGACGTGGTATACATCGTCTGGGCGGCGCTGCTCGTTTATCATATCGTCAAGGCGGCGGGGGCACTCGAAGTGATCGCGGCATGGTTCACGGCGCTTACCGGTGATGACGTGCTGCGTGTTTTGCTGCTGGGCTGGGTGTTCACATCGTTTTTGCAGGGCGTGGGCGGTTTTGGTGTGCCTGTAGCTGTGGTTGCGCCGCTGCTGGTCGGCCTGGGGCTGACCCCGCTGGCGGCGGTGATTGTGCCCTCCATCGGGCACGGCTGGGCGGTGACGTTTGGCTCGCTGGCGTCTTCGTTCATTGCCCTGATCGGTGTGACCGGCATGGACCCCGACGCGCTGGCTCCTCCGGCGGCGATCCTGCTGGGGGCGGGCGCGTTCGGCTCCGGGCTGCTGGCTGCCCATGCCTATGCCGGGTGGCGGGGCATGCGCCGGGCCGCGCCTGCCGTGCTGACGATCGGCCTGGTGATGGCCGTTGTGCAGTATATGCTGGCGACGGGGGGGCTGTGGCATATTGGCGCGGCGGGGGGCAGTCTGGCCGGGCTGGCTGTCGGTCTGTGGGTGAC
>JALSTC010000455.1 GCA_026983935.1 Ardenticatenia bacterium | reverse complement strand
AGTTGGCTGGGACCCGATCACACAGTCTGTGTCGCCGGATGCCGTCACACCGGGGACGGAAGGGGTTGAGCGCGATGGCAACAACGTGACTGTACGCATGACTGCCGTTCGCAGCCATTTCACCCCTGAGCACGTCGAGATTCAGGCCGGCGATCATGTGACCTGGACAATCACCAATATTGAGCGGGCGCGTGATGCCACGCATGGCTTTGCCATTCCGTACTATGGCATCAACCTGAGTATCGAGCCGGGCGAGACCATCACCTTTGAATTTGACGCGACGCAGCCGGGTGTCTTTAGCTGGTACTGCACTGAATTCTGCTCGGCTTTGCATCTGGAGATGGCGGGCTACCTGCTGATCCAGCCGGAGTAGCATTGTTGTCGGAGCAAGCAGTATCTCCGATCCGATCGGGTGGGCACCGGGTTCTGTTCTATACGCTCCCGGTGCCCCGAATGACATGAAGATTGTTCAGGAGGAATAGACCAGTGGCAGCAAATACAGCCGGACAAGCCGATCGCCTTCTGGCTAATCAATCTCAGCCTGCCATATCATCGAGAGGGATTCTGCGCTGGGTGCCGTCCGTCCTGTGGATTCTGGCTGCCGTTCTGCTGGTTGCCTCAATCCTGTTTCCCTACTGGGGGATGACCCTGTATGCGCCGCAGTATCCCGGTGGGTTGAGCGTCCGGGTGTTCGTCAATGCCATGACCGGTGATGAAGACCCGTTGATGGACGAAGTGCGGGAGATTGATGGCCTCAATCACTATATCGGGATGCGCCCACTGGGCGAAGCGGCGCAGTTTGAGCGTTCGATCGCCATCCCTGCCGTGATTATCTTTGCCGTGTGTCTGCTGATCGCGGCGCTCTGGCGGCGGAAGTGGGCCTGGTTGCTGGTGATTCCACCGCTGACATTCCCCGCAGTTTTTCTAGGGGACCTGGCCTACTGGCTGAATAATTTCGGTCAGAATCTGGACCCGGCAGCGCCGCTTTCCAGCGCCATCCATCCCTTCACCCCTCCTGTACTGGGAGAGGGCGTGGTCGGGCAGTTCAGGACGGTCGCCCATGTGGATGTTGGCTGGTTTCTGGCGGCAGGTGCTGCTGTGCTGATCCTCGTCGCGCTGGTGATTCATTTCTGGCTGGCCCGCCGGGCAGCCGTAGACGAGTTGAGCCATGCTTAAACAAATTGCCCATCGCATGACCGCTTTAGCCGGGTTGTTGTTGGTGCTGCTGCTGGCATTGCCAGTCCGGCAGATCCGCGCCGATGGTGGAGAACGCCTGATTGTCTCTCCAGAAGGGCCGTATACGACGATTGCTGCAGCGCTGGACGACGCGGAAGCGGGCGACATCATCGAAGTCCGGGGAGGGACGTATACGACCCCGCTTGAGATTGACAAAAGCGTTTCACTGATCGGCGTAGACAGTCCGGTACTTGACGGCGGCGGCGAGGGCAGCCTGGTCATTATCTCCGCACCGGGAGTGAGCTTTCAGGGGTTTATGCTGCGCAACAGCGGCAGCAACCTGAATCGTGAAGACACGGGCATTGTCGTTCAGGCCACTGATGTGACGGTCGCGGATAATGTGCTGGAAAACGTGCTGTTCGGCATCTTTTTTGCCAACGGGCATGGGAGTGTGGCGCGTAATAATATTGTGCGCGGCCTTGATCTGGCCGTTCCCATGCGAGGCGATGGTATCCGCATCTGGTACAGCAATGACGTGACCATCGCCGGCAATGTCGTCAGCAACACCCGCGATGCGATCATCTGGTTCGCCGATAATGTGATCATCGAAGACAACACCTTCCATGATAACCGCTACGGCCTGCATTTCATGTACAGCAGCAATGCGCTGATTGAAAATAACTTCTTCGAGAATAATTCCGTTGGGGCCTACCTGATGTACTCCAACGGCCTGACCATGCGCAACAACATTGTGGCCTACAACCGGGGGCCAAGTGGTCACGGCCTGGCGCTGAAGGACATGGACGGTGTCGTTGCCACCGATAACCTGTTTGTTGGCAACCGGACGGGGCTTTTCCTGGACAACTCGCCGTTTCTATATGAAGGTTACGATTATTTCAGCGGCAACGTCTTTGCCTACAACGATATCGGCGTGACGGCTCTCCCTGCTGTCGAACGCAATATTTTCTGGGATAACGTCTTTCTGGATAACATCCAGCAGACAAGCGTGCGCGGGCGGGGCACATTGCAGGGCAATACCTGGTCTCAGGATGGGCGCGGAAATTACTGGAGTGATTACGCTGGTTATGACGCGGACGGCGATGGTATCGGCGATATCCCTTACCGGGCCGAAAAGCTGTTCGAAAGTCTGACAGACGCATACCCCGAGCTGCGCCTCTTCATCTACAGTCCGGCGGCGCAGGCCATTGATTTTGCCGCTGCCGCCTTCCCCTCGCTGCGCCCCGAACCCCGCCTGGTAGACGATGCGCCCCTGATCCGTTACACCTGGCCCGCCGGGGTAATGACAGGAGAAGGTCGGATTTCCGGCTCGCTGCTGCTGGTGGCAGGGCTGCTGGTTGTGGTAGGAAGCATCACCAGCGCGTCCATGTTGTTGTGGCCGGGTGGCCCAAAGCACAGTCGT
>JALSTC010000454.1 GCA_026983935.1 Ardenticatenia bacterium | reverse complement strand
TATAATCCCAACCTGCAGAACATTCCCGTTCGGACAGAAGTGGGCCGCCAGATTCGCAGGGCATTTATTGCGCCGCCAGATTACGTGCTGCTGTCAGTGGACTACAGCCAGGTTGAACTGCGCGTGCTGGCGCACATCAGCCAGGACCCGACGCTGCTGGAAGCTTTCCGCCAGGGCCAGGACATTCACCGCACAACCGCCGCCGCCGTCTATGGGATTCCATTCGAAGAAGTCACCTACGAACAGCGCCGCTTTGCCAAGAGCGTGAACTTTGGCCTGCTGTACGGCATGGGGGCCTACCGTCTGGCACGAGACAGCGACCTCACACTGGCACAGGCGGAGGCCTTTATCAAGGCCTACTTTGAACGGTTCCCGCGGGTGAAGGCCTATCTGGAGGAAACCAAAGCACTGGCTGCCAGACAGGGATACCTGGAAACACTGCTGGGACGCAGGCGCTACTTCCCGGAACTGCAGCAAACAGGTAAAGGGCGCACAAGCAGCCTCGCTCGCCAGCGGGCTGAGCGCCAGGCGATCAATATGCCCATACAGGGAACTGCTGCGGACATTATGAAACTGGCCATGATCCAGGTACACGAGCGCCTGCCCCATACCAGCGCCCGTGCCAGAATCCTGCTGCAGGTGCACGACGAACTTGTGCTGGAAGTGCCGCAGGCGGAACTGCACCCCGTCGCCGCACTTGTGCGGGAAACGATGGAGAACGCCTTCAAACTCGATGCGCCGCTTCGGGCCGATGCCCAGTTTGGGCCGAATTGGTTGGACATGCAGATGCTGTCCCCGGCATGATTCAAGCTGAATTTATCATTTGTGATTTTTCCGCATTTTTGTCTATAATAGAAGTGTGTGCCGCAGTTTTCTGGCAAAACTGCACTTTTTGGCGGAAGAGTTTTACGGTAAATTCCGCTGAGGTACAATGATCCCGACAAACAACAACATGAGGAAAGGGGTGGCGACAGAGTCAGATCCGTTCCCCACGCTCGCCGAGGCACAAAGGTCGGTTCACTGTTGAAACTCCGAAAGTCAAGTAATTCTTCCGAAAATCGAGGAGGAGCAATAAGAATGTCTAACCGTATCAAGAACAGCCTTCGGGCCGTCCCCGCCCTCGCCCTTGTACTGGCGTTGGTTCTGGGTGCCATGCCGGCTTTCGCATCAGACACCGAGATCACACTCACCAGCCTGATGCAGGAAACCGAACCCGTTACTTACTACATTGCTATTCACGGCGGCTCCCTGATCTCCACACTGGATCCTCAGGTCGCCACAGATTCGGTGTCCATTGACTTCATTGAGAATCTGTTTCTGGGCCTGACCAACGTCAACGCCGAAACCACAGAGATTGAGGCTGAGCTGGCGACCGCGTGGTCATACGATGCCGATACCTACACATGGACCTTCACCATCCGCGACGATGTTCCCTGGGTGCACTGGGATCCGGTGGCCGGGGAACTGACCGAGGTTCGTAAGGTTGTGGCCGGTGACTTCGTGGACGGCATCCGCCGCGCCTGCGACCCCAACAACTCGTCACTGTACGCCGAGGTTGTTGGCTCTGTTATCGCCGGCTGCTCGGACGTCTATGGCACCGATCCTGAAGACCTGACCCCCGAAATGTTCGAGTCTATCGGTGTGGCTGCGCCGGACGACACAACACTGACCATCACCACAGACGGCCCGCGCGGTTACTTCTTCTCCATGACCCCGATGTGGGTGCTGCGTGCAGTCCCGCAGGAAGTCATTGACGAATTCGGCGGTGGCTTCAACACCGAGTGGACCGAACCCGGCAACATCGTGACCAATGGCCCGTTCGTGCTGGACACCTGGGAGCGCGGCGTGCAGCGCATTCTGCTCCGCAACACCCTGCTCCCCGAAGACCTGCAGGGACCCGGCAATGTTGAGCGCGTGATCGACACAGTAGTGGAAGACGGCGGCACGCTGTACGCCCTGTACCAGGACAATCAGCTTGACCGCGCTGGCGTTCCTTCCGCTGAGCTGCAGAACGTCCTCAACGACCCTGAGCTGTCGCAGGAAGTCGTCCAGACCATCGAGCTGGTGACTTTCTACTTCGGCTTTGCGTTCGACAAGCCGCCGTTTGATGATGTGCACGCACGCCGTGCGTTCAGCGCGTCCGTCAACCGTGAACTGTTCGTTTCCGAGGTTCGCCAGGGCCGCGGCGTGCCGATGATGCACTTCACCCCGCCCGGCATGTTCGGTTCCGTGCCAATCAACGAAGTCGGCATTGACGGCGAAGGCATCGGCTACGATCCTGAATACGCCCGCTCCGAAATCGAAGCAGCCGGTTACCCGAACTGCGAAGGTTTCCCCAACATCGATGTGGTGACCTACCAGGGTGCTGCTGACTGGGCCGAGTTCGTCCAGGCAGAAGTTGAAAACACACTGGGCTGCGATCCGGGTATCTTCAGCATCGAACAGCAGGAGTTCTCCGTGCTGCTCCGCACCACCTCTGCTGACACCCCCACGGAAGAGCGCCCGAATATGTGGACGCTTGGCTGGGGCCCCGACTATCCGGACGCCAACAACTGGGTGTTCGATGCC
Source organism: Ardenticatenia bacterium (assembly GCA_026983935.1). Taxonomy (GTDB): domain Bacteria; phylum Chloroflexota; class Anaerolineae; order Aggregatilineales; family Ch27; genus JALSTC01. The sequence goes on along the minus strand of JALSTC010000454.1, from coordinate 30 downwards.
GGCCTGGCCTGCCAGTCCAGCAACGACTTC
>JALSTC010000453.1 GCA_026983935.1 Ardenticatenia bacterium | reverse complement strand
CAGACGACCTGTTTAACAGCGCCGTCTCCGCGCCGCGTGATATGCTGCTGGATGATCTGCGGCGCGCCTGGCAGGCGGATCTCATGGCCCGCTTTGATGAAAACACATCATGGGGCCATCCGCGCATCATCGAAGCCATCGCCGCACACTACGGCATTGCGGGGCCGGACCGCCTGCTGCTGACCAGCGGCGCATCCATGGGATTCGTGCTGGTCGCCAGGGCACTGCTGCAGCCAGGCGATCATGCCATTGTGGAATTACCCCACTACCAGCCTTTCACGAGCGTGCTGGCCCTGATGGGCGTTCGAGTCACACTGCTGCAGCGGTCCGGCCCCACTTACCGGGTCGATCCGGATGCGCTGGCAGCGGTCATCACACCGCGCACCCGACTCATTGTCCTGAGCAATCCCCATAACCCCACCGGAGCGCTGACAGCCGATGGTGACCTGCTGGCGCTGGCGGCAGTCGCCAGGCAGCATGGCATCCGAATCGTGGTGGATGAAGTCTACCGCGATCTGGTCAGCGGCCCGCCGCGACCGGCGGCTCTGCTCGATGACACGTCGATCACGATCAGCAGTCTATCCAAAGCCTATGGGCTGGGTATGGTGCGCATCGGCTGGATCGCGGCTGCGCCGGATGTTATCACGCAAATTCGCCCCGTTCACACGCTCTACGAAAACACGAACTCGCCCATCATGCAGGCAATAGCCTCGGTTGTCTTCGAGAATCTGGCCCACTACCAGGCGCGGGCGCAGCAGCTCGTCGCGGAAAACCGCCCGCTGGTTGAGGCCTTTGCCGCCTTACTGCGGGACAGCGGAGCCATCAGCGGTGACGTGCCGCCGCAGGGCTGCCTGTTCTTCCCGCACATCACCGGCGTGCGTGATACCGGACGACTGGTGGACACCCTGATCACGCGGCATCAGGTCGTGGCCGTGCCGGGGGAATTCTTTGGAGCGCCGGGTCATCTTCGCATCGGATTCGGCGGTCCCCGCCCCATGCTGAAACGCGGGCTGGAGAAGCTGGCGGCGGCGCTGGAATCGATTTCCCACAAAACCCCATAGCCGGACGAAAGCATCGGGCCTGTCAGCACGTCAGTGATGCGTCAGACACGCTTGATGCTTTTTCATATGGCCCCGTCAGGGAGACAAAAACCAACATGAAACAGACGATTATCGCACTGTGGGGCATGGCCCGGCCGCTGCTGCTGCTGATCGCCACGACGATCTATCTCATCGGCGGCCTGATCGCCAATGCCTTCGGCGTTCCTCTGCAGCCGGATGCATTCGTGTGGGGGCTGGTGCCGCTGCTGTTCTCTGTGCTCTCGGCCCACTATGCCAATGAATACGCCGACTATGAAACCGACGCGCTGACCAAAAGCACGCCTTTTTCCGGCGGCAGCGGCGTGCTGCCGCGTGGAATCGCCTCCCGACGGCTGGCGCTGGCGGCTGCCTGGATCACGCTGGCGCTGAGCCTGCTGGCCATGCTTGCTGCACTGTGGGCCGGACGCATCCGCCCTGACGTGGCGCTTGTATGGGTCACAGGCACGGCCATAAGCTGGATGTATTCGCTGCCACCGTTCAGGCTGGCCTGGCGTGGCTGGGGGGAGGCTGTCAATGCCGTGCTGGTCGGCATTCTGCTGCCGCTCTATGGCTACGGCGTGCAGACCGGTCAGCTTGACTGGGCGGTGATCATCGGCTGTGCGCCTTTCGCCCTGCTGATATTCGTGCTGGTGATGGCGACCAACTGGGCCGACCGCGAGGCTGACACCGCCGTGGGCAAGTACACACTGACGGCGCGGCTGCCCGCCCACCGACTGCGACTGCTCTACGGTACGGCGGCCTTCGCTGCTTTCGTCGTGCAGCCGTTTCTGGCGGGGACGATCCTGCCGCCGATTGTCGTGCTGAGCAGCCTCCCGGCTGTGCCGCTTGTGGCCTGGGCCGGAATCCGTTACACACGCATTCATTCGCCCCTGCCGACGGTCATCGCCATGCTGGTGCTGCTGCCGCTGCAGATCGCCGCCTGGATTCTGGCCGCTTGATCACGCCGGGCCTGCCCGCTCACCGGATCAGGTGCGTATACTTCAGTCCGCTTCCCGTCAGGAAAAGCACAATGCGCTCATCAGGCTGTACGGCCCCGGCCTCGACCAGATGCGGCAGCGCGGCCAGTGTTGCTGCTGCCTCCGGCGCAGTGAAGATACCCTCCAGACGGCCAAGCTCCCGCATGGCAGCCAGAATCTCCTCATCCGGCACGGCGATGGCTGTACCGCCGCTCTCCCGCAGGGCGTCCAGGATCAGAAAATCACCGATGGCTCCCGGCGCGCGCAGCCCGGCGGCAATCGTTTCCGCCTCCTGCCAGGGAGCGGCCGTCCGTGTGCCCTGCTCAAAGGCCCGCACGATCGGGGCACATCCGGTGCTCTGCACGCTGATCATGCGGGGGCGTGCCGCGCCGATCCAGCCCAGCCGCTCCATTTCATCAAATGCCTTCCACATGCCCACAATTCCCGTCCCGCCGCCGGTTGGATAGACGATCACGTCGGGCAAAGTCCAGTCGAACTGCTCCGCCAGCTCGTAGCCCATCGTCTTCTTGCCCTCAACGCGGTACGGCTCCTTGAGCGTGGACACGTCAAACCAGCGCCCGGCCTCCACACCCTCACGCACGTAGCGAGCACAGTCGGTGATCAGGCCGTCCACCAGCGTGACTTCCGCCCCCAGCGCCCGCATCTCCGCAAGAAAGGGCGCGGGCACATCCTGCGGCACGAAAATATGCGCAGGCAGTCCGACGCGGGACGCATAGGCGGCCATCGCACTGCCCGCATTCCCGGCGGTGGGGATGGCAACGGCCTTTGCGCCCAGTTCGGCAGCGCGGGAAACAGCCATACACAGCCCCCGCGCCTTGAAAGAGGCGGTGGGGTTCAACTCCTCATCTTTGGCATAGAGATTGTGCAGCCCCAGGGATTCGCCTGCGTGCCGCAGCTTCAGCAAGGGCGTGAAACCCTCGCCCAGCGTCAGTCGGTAAGCCGGGTCGCACACGGGCAGCATTTCGGCGTAGCGCCACAGCGTCGGTGGACGGCCCGCCAGCGCCTGCCGGGGGAAGGCTTCGCGTGCTGCATCCAGATCGTAGCGGGCCAGCAGCGGTTTACCGCACGCCGGGCAGGTGTTGATCAGTTGATCCGCCTCGTAAGTTTCATGGCACCAGGCACATTCCAGGTGAGTCAGGCAGCTTTTCATCGGTCATCTGTACTCCATAAGAAAACGGCGAACGGGATCATTATAGCCCTCGTCAGTGTACATCAAAAAAACGGGCGGTTCCACTCAGAAACCGCCCGCACACCACACAATGCAGGTACTCAATCTGCTGTGAGCACCGGAACCTGCCCGAAGTCATCCGGGCCAAGTTCGCCGACGTTGGCCTGTGAAGGCAGGTAGTCGCCGAGCATGGCCTCCTGCACACCATCCTCAGGATAGATCACATCCAGAATACGGGTGTGGTTGGTATCCGCCGGGCCACCGCCGACGCGCCACTGCTCCGCCTGCGGCAGCACATCACGGATGCGCCACACGCCCGCCGCCGGGAAGCCCTCCTGGCTGGCAATGGTCACCGCATAGGCCCAGTCCGCCGGATCGCCGGGCAGTACGCTGCGCGGCACACGGATGGTGATGCGCCGCTGTCCCGGATTGGTCAGGATATTGAGTTCACCGTCCACCTCGACCGGGCCGTCATCACCCGGACGGTAAATGCCCGGCGTCCAGCCCTCAGCCCAGATGGCGATGTCCCAGGCATGATCTTCCGGCAGGGCGGCATTGCGCCCCGGCAGCAGCAGCCGTGCGCCGTTTTCCGGGCCGTCCACATCAATGTAGATATCCACCGTGTGGATGCCCATACCGTTCGGTGCGCCCCAGTCATTCTCCACCGGCCCGCGGAAGTTCACGCGGAAGATCACATCTTCATCATCGTAGCCCACGATGAAGCCGGTGGCATCATACGCGCCGGGGCGGAACACCTCATCACGCGGGTAGACATAGCTGCCCGGCCCGTGATCGTCACCGGTCGGGTCTTGCACTTCCAGCACCACATTGGGCACGGCAGCATCCGGCAGCGCAGCCAGCGCCGGGCCTGCGGGCGGGGCGACAGCTACATTTTCCCCGCCTTCGCTGACGACCACGCGCATATTGATGCGATCGCCGCTGTTGGCAGCGGGCGAGATCACGGCCAGCGGCGCGGCAATTTCCAGCGTGCCCTCTGCAGCGGCTACCTGCTCCACGGCGGCAGCCTCATCCCAGCCGCCCGTTCCATCTGCCACGTAAAGCGTGGCGACGGGTACACCATCGGCAAACCTCACTTCCAGCAGCCGCTTCGCGCCGAAACCGAGCACCGGCCTCGCGCCGCCTTCCTCCGCCCGTGTATAGGCGTTGGTCGGATCGTCGTCGGGTGTGTTCAGGTAGAAGCCGATCACACTGTCTGCCAGGGCATCGTAATCAGCATCCAGGCGCAGGTAGAACGTCTCATTATCGAAGCCGTAGTACAGCCCCGCCAGCGGCGCAGCGTCGGCCAGATCATAGTAAGCAGCATCCGCCCACTCATCATCCCCAACCACGCCGTCCACCGTGACAGTCAGCGTATCCATAAAGGGTCGATCGGGCTGCTGGGCCGTCTGCGGGATGACCGGCACGTACACAAAGTCGGGCGGACGCACACTGATCAGCTCGTAGACCTGCCGCAGATAGTTGCGGAACTGCTCATCGAACGACTCATCCACGCCGGAATTCTGATCAGCACCATACCACCAGAACCAGTCCGACCCCTCAGCGATGTACATCATCTCAAAGGCTTCCTGCCGTCTTGCTTCACTCAGGCGGGGCAGCGCCTCCTGCAAGGCCTGCCGCGTGGTCAGCAGGTATTCCCAGGCCTGGTTTTCCTCATCTTCGCCGATCCACGTACTGAAGTCGTGGTTGATCCACGAGCCGGGCCACAGGTCTTCGATTTCGCGCTCCGGTGCGCCAAACATATCCAGATACTCCGAAGGAGTCACCGTGCGCAGATTATCCGCATCAGAAAGCCCCTGGTAAAGCGCGTTCAAGAAGTCTTTGCCGTCGTTGGGATAGTATTCCCAGGCATTTTCGCCGTCCAGCAGCACCGTGACCAGATGCGGCCCTTCTGCGCCCTCTTCCCGCAGCCGATCTTGAATATCATTCAGGCGCTGGATGAAGTCGGCGGCAGCCGCCTGGCCGCTCATGCCGGAATATTCAAAGCCCACCTTATCGGAGATCAGGTGATCGCGGAAGATGATGGTCACCTGTCCGCCGCGTCCGCCGGTGACGGTATACGGGCGGTAGAGGGCGTCGGCCTGCTGCACCACATCGCGGCTGTCACGGGTGAAGTCTTCCACGTCCGGCAGGCTGCGCGCCAGCACTTCCTCATCGGAAGCCATCCACTGGATGCCCGCGCTGGCGACCATCTGCACGATCTGCTGGGCAACGGAGCCTTCAGCAGGCCACATGCCGCGCGGCGGCACTCCGAAGTGATCCTCGTAAAGCTGCACGCCCAGCTCTACCTGCGCGACGGCATCCTGCCCATAAACGAAGCGCGGCGGCAGGTTGGCTTCCGGCATGGCCACAGCGGCCAGATTGCTGTCCACCAGCAGCGGCAGGATCGGGTGGGCAAAGGGCGTCATTGTGACTTCGATCTGCCCTTCTTCCTGCAGTCGCGCATGGAGAGGGATCACCTCCTGCACGATGCGCAGATGCTCCGCCAGCACGACCGCCTTATCCGCCTCGCTGTAATCCCGCCCCTGCGCCACCAGGCTCGCCAGCGGTTCCTCGGCCAGCCAGTCCGGGTCCGTCCAGGCCAGGTTAAAGAGCACCTGCAAATCGCGGAAGTCCTGTGCCGACCACTGCGCGATCGCGCCGTCAATGCCCATATCGGCCCGCATATCGGCCAGCTCCTGATAGCGCGGGAAGCGGGCAACAATACGCGGATTGATGTCGAAGAATCGCTCCAGGATGAAGCGCTGCTGTTCTTCCGTCAGTTCCTCCGCCGGGACCTCGGTCATCACCCAGTACTGGTCTTTAGCACCATTGGCGATATCGTCCAACTGGCGGATCAGGCTGGGCGTGATATTGAATGTGACGTGAATGTCCGGGTAGTTTTCCAGCATGGCGGCCATATCCAGATAGTCTTTGGCCGCATGGACACGCACCCAGGGCCGGATGTAAACCCCGGTCTCCGGGTCCTGGTAGTAAACCGGCTGATGCTGATGCCAGATGATAGCCACGTAGAGCACATCATCCCCCGCCTGATTCAGACGATTCACCGGTACAGCCTGCGGCGCGCCCAACACGGATGGCATCTGCGCGGCCATCATGGCCAGCACCACCAGAATCAGGGCAGTCATGCGCCAGAAACGTTTCATTGTTCTTCTCTCCTCCACACCTGCGGCAGTCGGCTCAAAGCAGCCAGCCTGCCAGCCTCAACAGGATGATCTTAACACAGCAGCATCAATCCCCACAGTCACAGAAAGCGATGCAGCGCGATCACGGCCTGCCCCAGACTCAGGCCGCCGTCATTGGCAGGAACCCGGCGGTGTGAGAGCACCTCAAAGCCCCGCGCCCGCAGCCGCTCCCGTGCCAGCCGCAGGAACAGCCGGTTCTGGAACACGCCGCCGGAAAGTGCCACCGTGCCCAGCCCGACTCTTTCGCGCGTCATCTCCGCTGCGGTGACAATCATCTCGGCCAACGTGGCGTGAAACGCCGCCGCGATCTCCGGCACAGGTCGCCCCGCAAGCAGGTCTTCCACCATGCCCGCCAGCAGCGAACCGACGCGGATCGCGCCGCTCTCGCCGCGACGATCCGGGCCGATGGCGAACTCATACGGCGTGATTTGTTCGAGATCAGCCTCACGCGCCGCCAGTTCCAGCGCAATAGCTGCCTGCGCTTCGAAGGTCGTCACCGGGCAGATGCCCAGCAGCGCCGAGGCCGCATCAAAAAGCCGCCCGCAGCTTGAGGTCAGCGGCGTATTGATGCCACGTTCCACCTGCTGGACAACGATCTGCCGCTCCTGTGGGTTAATGTGGGATAGTGTGGGAATCGGTGGGATATCGCCCAGCGTTTCCAGCAGATAACCCCAGGCAATGCGATATGGACGGCGGATGGCCGCCTCGCCGCCGGGCAGCGGCAGGTATTCCAGATGTGCGGCACGCTCATAACCGCGCAGATCGGCCACCAGCACTTCCCCGCCCCAGATCGCGCCGTCCGGCCCGTAACCTGTGCCATCCAGCGCCACGCCGATCACCGGCCCTTCCCGGCCATGCTCGGCCAGGCAGGCAGCAATATGCGCGTGATGATGCTGGACGGCAACCAGTGGCAGATCACGGGCTTCGGCCAGTTCACGAGCCAGCCGCGTCGTCAGGTAGCCGGGATGCATGTCATGGGCGATAACCTCCGGCGTCACCTTGAACAGGCCGCACAGGTGATCCAGCGCCTCGCGAAAGTAATCCAGCGCCTCCAGCGATTCCATCTCACCGATATGCTGGCTGAGAAAGGCATCGGAATCGCGCAGCAGGCAGAAGGTGTTTTTCATCTCTGCACCCGTCGCCAGGATGTGGGCTGTGCTCCGCCAGGGCAGCCGGATCGGATAGGGCGCATCGCCCCGTGAACGGCGCAGCGGCTGCAGGGCGGCATCCCCTTCCCCGGCAAAGCGATCCACCCACCACACGGCATCATCGCAGCGCATGTGTATCGGGCGGTTGTGCAGCAGGAAGGCATCGGCGATGCCGCCGAGCTTCTCCAGCGCCTCGTCATTGTCGGCGATGATCGGCATATCGCTCAGATTGCCGCTGGTCATCACCAGCGGGCGGCCTGCATCATGCAGCAGGATGTGGTGCAGCGGCGTGTAGGGCAGCATCATGCCCAGCATAGGGTTATCCGGCGCGACGTTGGGTGCAATGGTCGATTCCGGGCGGCGGTACAGCAGCACGATCGGCGCACTGACGGCGCTCAGCAGCGCGGCTTCATCTTCGCTTACGCGGCAGTGTGCCCGCACGTCATCCAGCGAAGCGGCCATCACGGCGAAAGGTTTATCCGGGCGGGCCTTACGCGCCCGCAGACGGGCGACGACCTCCGCATTCGTCGCGTCACAGGCCAGATGAAAACCGCCCAGCCCCTTGATAGCAACGATATATCCCCTGCGCAGCAGCGCCGCCGTGAGGGCGATGTCGTCCTCATACGACCCTTCCGCCAGTTCTGCCAGCAGTTCCTCACCAGCGATCAGCGCCACCTGCGGCCCACAGACCGGGCAGGCGTTGGGCTGAGCGTGAAAACGACGGTTGAGCGGATCATCATACTCGGCCTGACAGTCCGGACACATGGGGAAGTCGCGCATGGTCGTCATCGGGCGGTCGTAGGGCATCGCCCGGATGATCGTGTAGCGCGGCCCGCAGTTGGTGCAGTTGGTGAAGGGGTAGCGGTAGCGGCGGTTGGCCGGGTCAAAGATTTCCGCCAGGCAGGCCGGGCAGGTCGCCACATCCGGCGAGACCAGCGACACGCCGGTATCGGCCTCGCTGTGGCGGATGACGAAGGCCGCGTCCGCGCCGTCAGGCGACAGCGGGGCGGCGGTCACGCGATCAATGCGGGCCAGCGGCGGCGCTTCCGCCGTGATCGCGGCCTGAAATTCATCCAGCGCTTCCGGCGGCCCCTGTACTTCGATATCCACACCGGAGGACGAATTGAGCACCCAGCCGGTCAACCGGTAGCGAGTCGCCAGCCCATAAATGAAGGGACGAAAGCCCACACCCTGCACCACGCCGTCCACATGAATGTGCCGCCGCTCAGGCCGATTTTCCTGCCGTGCTGCCATACACTTCCTCCGCCCTGCCCCGGACTCGATCTATAGCATAGCGTCCCGCCGCACATGGGAACAAGTGATAGAAGTCGGTATCCTGCGCGAAAAAATTGGTGCTTTCTGTCACTACCACCCGACCCGCCTTTGCCGTTACGTTCAGAATACAGTCAGGACAGCGCGGAGGATGGTTATGTGCCTGGGGATACCCGGTAAGGTCATCGAGATATACGAAGCGGGCGGCATCCGCATGGGTAAAGTAGATTTTGGCGGTGGTGTGATCCGGGAAGCTTGCCTGGAATACGTGCCGGAAGTGCAGGTCGGCGATTACACGATCATTCACGTCGGGTTTGCCATCAGCCGGATTGACGAAGAAGAGGCCCGGCGCACACTGGACATGCTGGCCGAGATGGAAATGCTGGCCGATGGACTGCCCGAACCGGGCGAGGACAGAGGCGCACCATGAAATACCTTGACGAATACCGCGACGGAACGCTCACTCGTAAGCTGCTGGACGAGCTGCATCAGACCGTCACCCGGCCCTGGAAGCTGATGGAAATCTGCGGCGGGCAGACGCACTCGATCTTGAAAAACGGCCTGGATCAACTGCTGCCACCGGAGATCGAACTGGTACATGGCCCCGGCTGCCCGGTCTGTGTCACGCCGCTGGAGCTGATCGACAAGGCCATTGCGCTGGCATCCCGCCCGGATGTGATCTTTGTTTCCTATGGTGACATGCTGCGTGTACCGGGATCGGAGCGCGATCTATTCAGCGTCCGGGCGGCGGGCGGCGACGTGCGCGTCGTGTATTCGCCGCTTGATTCGCTCCAGATCGCCCACGACAACCCGGACAAGACGGTGATCTTCTTCGCCATCGGCTTTGAAACCACCGCCCCCGCCAACGCGATGGCCATCGTGCAGGCAAAGGCACAGGGTCTTGAGAATTTCGCCGTGCTTGTTTCCCATGTGACCGTGCCACCAGCCATTGCGGCCCTGATGGAATCGCCAGACGTGCGGGTGGATGGTTTTCTGGCTGCCGGGCATGTCTGCACGGTGATGGGCTACTGGGAGTACCTGCCGCTGGCAGCGCGATACCACGTGCCGATCGTCGTGACCGGCTTCGAACCGGTGGACATCGTGCGCGGCGTGCTGATGTGCGTCCGCCAGCTTGAGGAAAGCCGGGCAGAAGTCGAGAATGCCTACGCCCGCTCGGTCAGCCGGGAAGGCAACCGGCCCGCCCAACAGATCATCAATCAGGTCTTTGAGGTCTGCGACCGCAAATGGCGCGGCATCGGCGTCATCCCCATGAGCGGCTACCGGCTCCGCGAGGCATATGCCGCTTACGACGCCGAGCGGCGCTTCCCAGAAGTCGGGAGCATTGAAACCGAGGAGTCCAGCCTGTGCATCAGCGGGCTTGTGCTGCAGGGGCTGAAGAAACCGTATGAATGCCCGGCCTTTGGCAAAGAATGCACGCCGCAGACACCGCTGGGCGCGACGATGGTTTCCTCGGAAGGGGCCTGCGCAGCTTATTACCGCTATGGACGCTACCGCGCCAGCATGGAAACACAGACGGAGGCTTCATGAGCGAGTCTGGCGATTTCAATCTCAGCGGCTGGACCTGCCCGCTGCCACTGCGCAGCTATCCGACGGTGGTGATGGGACACGGCAGCGGCGGCAAGATGATGGCCGACCTGATCCGGCATCTGTTCGCCCCGGAATTTGGCAACGACCTGCTGAAGCAGATGGGCGATTCCGCCGTGCTGGAACTGCCGACCGGCAACGGCGAGGCACTGCGGCTGGCCTTCAGCACCGATTCGTTCGTGGTCAGCCCACTGTTCTTCCCCGGCGGCAATATCGGCGACCTGGCCGTCAATGGAACGGTCAACGACCTGGCGATGAGCGGGGCACGTCCGCTTTTTCTGAGCGCCGGGTTCATCCTGGAAGAAGGGCTGCCGATGGAAACACTCGGCCAGATCGCGGCCTCGGTCGGGAAGGCATGTGAGGCCGCCGGCGTGCAGATCATCACCGGCGACACGAAGGTCGTCAACAAGGGGCACGGTGATGGGCTGTATATCAACACCTCCGGCATTGGCCTGATCCCGCCGGGTGTGCATATCGCCCCCGATCGCGCCCGGCCTGGCGACGCGGTGATCGTCAGCGGCACGATGGGCGATCACGGCATGGCGATCATGTCCGTGCGGGAAGGGCTGGCCTTCGAAGCGCCGATCGTGAGCGACACTGCGCCCCTTAATGGCCTTGTTGAAGTGATCCTGAATGTGACAAAAAACGTGCACTGTCTGCGCGACGCCACTCGCGGCGGACTGGCGGCGGTGCTCAACGAGCTGGCGGCAGCCTCACAGGTCGGCATCACGTTTGAGGAGCAGACCGTGCCCATACGTCCGGCAGTGCAGGCCGCCTGCGAAATGCTGGGCCTTGATCCGCTTTATGTCGCCAATGAGGGTAAGCTGGTCGCCATCGTGCCAGAGGCGGCAGCCGACGCTGTGTTGGAGGCCATGCACGCCCATCCACTGGGGAAGGATGCGGCCCGCATCGGCGCGGTCGTGGCCGATCATGCCGGGCTGGTCGTGGCAAAAACAGGCATCGGCGGCTCGCGGGTGGTAGACCTGCCCGCCGGGGAGCTGCTGCCGCGCATCTGCTGAGGAATCACCCGTCCCCGGCCAGTATAGTATGACCGGGGACGAAACCGATCACGGATTGACGGCCAGGGGCCAGATCAGCGGGACAGCCCCCATAAACGAAGCGCCTGCCAGCCGGAAGGCAGAAGCGCCGCTGCCAGCACCAGCTTCAACAGGTCGCCGATGAGAAAAGGGAATAAGCCCAGGGTCAGCACATTCTCCGCACCAACAAAAGCGGCCAGCCAGGGCAGACCGAAGGCGTATATCACTGCATTCCCGGCCAGCATCGCCAGCGTTGTTGTCTCGATTCGCCGGTCCCAGCCGCGCCCGGCCAGCGCACCGGTGACCCAGGCGGCAGCGACGAAGCCGATCAGGTATCCTCCCGTCGGTCCCAGCGCATAAGCAGGCCCGGCAGCCCCTCCAGCAAAGACGGGCAGTCCGGCCATGCCTTCGGCCAGATAAAGCAGCACACTCAAAGCGCCTCGCCGACTGCCCAGCAGCGCCCCGACCAACAGTACGGCCAGCGTCTGACCTGTAACAGGCACAGGGCTGAAAGGCAG
>JALSTC010000452.1 GCA_026983935.1 Ardenticatenia bacterium | reverse complement strand
CAGGCGTCCCAATCCCCGTCTGACGCCGCACACAGACTCTTTCTGGATGCACATGCGTCCTGGCTACTACCATGCTTCGGTGACCGGCGTTTACCCGACACTACATCTGGGCTGGCTGACCACCTATTTCTTTGCGGTAGAGATCATCACCGGCCTGTTCCTGATGGTTTTTTACACGCCCTCGCCGCTGGTTGCCTACGATAACATGTTGAATATTTTGAGCAATGTGCCGTTCGGCCAGCTCATCCGCGATATTCACCGCCTTGGTGCAGAGGGCATGGTGATGCTGGTGTTTTTGCACATGCTGCGTACCTTCGTCACCGGCAGTTATAAGAGGCCGCGTCAATTTACCTGGGTCACCGGTGTAATCTTGCTGCTGACAACGCTGCTGTTGAGTTTCTCTGGCTATCTTCTGCCCTGGGATCAACTTGCCTTTTGGGCAGTGACCATTGGCACCAGTATGGCTGAGGCGGCTCCCCCGGAGATTGTGGGTAAGAATGTGAACCTGCTGCTGCGCGGCGCGCCGGATATCGGCGCGGGCGGGCTGCTGCGCTTCTATCTGCTGCACGTCTTCGCGCTGCCATTGATCACGCTGGCTTTCCTGGGCGTGCATTACTACAAAGTGATTTTGCATGGGCACAGCCTGCCGCCGGGAAGTGATGAGATCGGCAAAGACACGGCCAAGCGGGTGCCGCTGGATAAGCGCGTGTACTTCATGCCTGATATCCTGACCAATGATCTGCTGTGGGTTGGGGCGACAACGTTCATCCTGATTGTGCTGGCTGTCTGGTTCTATCATGCGCCGCTGGAGAGCCATGCCGATCCGCAGGTCACGCCGCTGCATACAACCGCGCCCTGGTACTTCCTTTGGCTGCAGGGGATGCTCAAACTGGGCGATAAAGTCCTGTTCGGGCTGGTCATTCCGACGATTCTGTTCCTGTTTCTGCTGGTGATGCCCTATATTGATGTCGGCAAGAGCCGCCGCTATGCGCACCGCCGCCTCGGCCTGACGCTGGGGATGCTGGCCGTGGCCGGGTTTGTCATCCTGAGCTGGATGGGTTCGCCCGAATACGCCGTTCAGACTTCTGGCGACCAGGAGATCGCGCAGATACTCGCGCCGATGGAAGGTGTCGGGCCGCTGCGCTCGGTCCCCTTTGAAGACTTTGTGCCCGGGTCCTACCACACGCTGGCGATGGGCGATGAAGCGGCGGCAGCCAGCCTGACGGCTCAGTTTGAGGCCGAAGGCCGGCACATGGATCGCTTCACCATCTCCCCCGTGCCGGAAGATGCGCATGGCTTGATGTCCGTGATGGAGGAGTTCGAGCAGTTGATTGAGGAGTATGGCGACGAACTGCCCAATGCCTGGGGGATGCTTGTCGTGCAGGACTGGCAGCCTGACCTCAAGCGCATTGAAATCTACATCGAATGGGATACGCCCCAGGTGGATGCCGAGGGGAATCTCCTGCGGGATGAAGCGGGCAATCTGCTGGTGCAGACGGACGAGAGCGGCCAGCCAGTACGCTCAAGCTCCGGCAAGGCGATCTATGTGCACGCCGATTCTGGCTATTTCGGCGGTCACTAAACAGGAGAGAAGGCAGCCACGATGAAGATTGAACAGAAGGTTATGCTCGGCACCGCCTTTTTCTTCGGCATCCTGCTGCTGATCGGCTGGGTGTTTATCAAAGAAGAGGCCCGAATGGCCGATTTTACCGTGCAGTATGAGGCGCGCTCCATTGAACGCGGCGCGACGATCTTTGAATCGAACTGCGCACCCTGCCATGGGGCCAACGGCCAGGGCAGTGGGCGTGCGCCTGCGTTGAATAACCCGCGCCTGTTTAACGGCGAACGGCTGGAAGAGATCGGCTGGGAAGGCGGCCTTTTCGATTACATTGAGAACGCCATCGCAGCCGGACGTCCGAACAGCAGCGCCTACTGGTCTCAGGCCATGCCGACCTGGGGGCAGGAGTACGGCGGCCCGCTGCGCCCTGATCAGGTGCGTGACCTGACGCGATTCATCATGAACTGGGAGACGACCGCGCTTGATGAAGAAAACCCGCCGGTAGTTGCCCAGGACTTTATCGTGCCCGGCGTGCGTGAGGAAGGCGACCTGGCTATTCTCTCCTCCGGTACACCTGTGGGCGCGGATGTGGACGCGGCGGTGGCGGCACTGCCCGCCGGTGATCCGGCACGCGGTGAGGCGCTTTACAATTCGAATGAGCTGGGCTGCTCTGGCTGTCACCTGGGCGGTGTGGTGGCCCCAGATGTCGCCGGGACGATGACCCGTGTCCAGGAGCGCATCGCCACGGTACCGGAGCTGGCCGGTTACACAACCGAGCAGTATCTGGTGGAGAGCATCCTGGCCCCCAACGCATATATCGTGCCGGATGAAGGCAATGCGGTGTACTCTGCCGGTGGTATCAGCGTGATGCAGCAGAACTACAGCTCACGTATTGATCTGCAGGACCTGGCCGATCTGGTGGCTTACCTGCAAACACAGACGGAGTGAGTCGCCGCGTATGACCGGTGAATCTCAGGACCCCCTGTTGCATTGTGGCCGGGGGTCTTGGTTTTTTCGGGAAAGACGGGGATATTCATCCATAAAGGCGGGGAA
>JALSTC010000451.1 GCA_026983935.1 Ardenticatenia bacterium | reverse complement strand
GCTCCGGCCGGGTGGGGCGTTCATCTTCCTGGCCCCCAACCGGAACAGCCCCATCGCCCTGTTGAACCGTGTGCTCCGGCCATTGCAGAGCGCGCTGGTGCCGCGCCTGTACGGGCGGGCCGAGGCGGATACCTTCCCCGTGGTATACCGCGCCAACACGCGCCAGCAGATTGCCTCGCTGGCCCGCGCTTACGGCATGACGCTTGAGCGCTTCCACTATGTGGACGATCCCACCTATCTGGCTTTCAATGACGCTCTGTTCTGGCTGAGTGTGCAGGCCGGACGTCTGCTGCCGGAGTCGGCGGCAGTGCACATTGTCGGGCTGTGCCGCCGGATGTGAGCAGGGGCCAGCGCAGACGGGCGACCGGGGTATATAGCTAGATGTACAGCCCCTCTGGATCGATTTCCTCGCGCAGCAGGCGCAGTTCTTCGTCGGTTGGCGGCTCGACAGTGGTCACCTCATCCGCGATCAGCAGGTCAAAGCCGGTGTTCTCGATGACCTGTTCAACGGTCACGCCCGGATAAACGGCCTCCAGCCGCATGCGGTACGTGCCCCCGATGTCATAGCCCAGCAGAGCCAGCGTGCTGACCACGCGGATGGGGCCGCTGCCCGGCGGCAGGCCGGCCCGCTCCCGTCCGCCGGGGCCATCCAGATAGCCGGGCGTGGTCAGGAAGTCCACTTTTGGCACGAAGCGCCGCCGGTCGTGGCGCATGATGGCGATCGTCTCCCAGCACAGCGAGCCGACGTCATTGCCGCCGCCGCTGCCCGGCAGCCGTACTTTTGGCGGCCAGTAGTCCCCGATCACAGTGGTATTCAGATTGCCGTAGGGATCGATCTGCGCCCCGCCCAGAAAGCCGTAATCCACAAAGCCGCGCTGCGCCGTTTCCATGATGTCGCAGATGCCGCTGGCGGCGACGGCGCGGTGAAAGGTGCGCGATCCGCCAACGGCCAGCGGAAGCTGGGCAAGCTGCGCGCCCGTCCCGCCGAACTCGAAGATCGTCACCAGCGTGGGCGCGTACAGCCGCTGCGCCAGTGACGCGGCCAGCATGGGGATGCCCGTGCCGATGAAAGCCGTTGTGCCGTCCTGCATTTCCCGCGCTGCCGCGCAGATCATCATCTCGGTGGCTGTGTATCGTTCAGACATCATTTCCCCCTGAGGATTCTCTGTGTGAGCCTGCCGCCCTAACGCTGCGAGGCCAGTGCCCGCAGCGCTTCCAGCCGTTCTGTGCCGATCATTTCCAGCAGGGCGGCGTGATCCGGCACGTCAAAAATCGTGCGCTTCAGGTAGGTCTCCGCGCCTTCGGCGGTTTTGCTGGCTTCCACCCATGCCCGGATTTCGTCCTCATCGCGCCAGTAGGTGTAGGGCATCTCGCCAGGGTAGGAGCCGAACGGCGCATGGACGACGGCATCCACCAGATAGTAAGGAATGATCGTGCGGTCAGGCTGGCGGCGGATATCCTCGCTGTCCACGATCTCCTCGGCGCTGACGATCAGGCGCTTGCTGGCACGGGCCAGCTCGAAGGCGAATCCGCTGATGCCCTCGATCTGGGCATTGCCGTAGCGGTCGGCGCGGTGCACATGGATCATGCCCACGTCCAGGATCAGCGCGGGGAGCAGGCAGACGGGCCTGCCGGTGAAGGGGTCTTCGATGACCTTAGCGGCGCTGTAGCGCAGTGTGTCCGTGCCCAGCATGGAGGTCGTGGGCAGGAAGGGCACGCCCATCGCGGCGGCTTTCATGCGCCAGGTGATGCCCGCGTTGCTCCATTCGGCAGTGCGGGTGCGCCCGCTTTCCACCGCGCGGCGCAGCGCATGGCTGATGCCGTAGACTTCCAGCCCGATGTAAGTCAGATCGAGCGTGCGCACCATATCGGCGGCGAGCCACAGGTCAAGCTCCAGCACGCCCTGGCCTGCCACGCGCAGGTTTTTGATGCGTTCGCGCTGGCGCACGACTTCCCGCGCCAGCGACATCGGGCAGCGCACCGTGCCGTACAGCTCGGTGCCGATGTAGCTGTTTTCGTGGACAAAGCGCTCCACAGCCTCGCGTTCGGTCATTAATTTGTCTTCCATGCGGCGGGACTTCTTCCGGCGGTTCCATTCGCGGAAGGCGTCCATATCCGGCGGCTGGAAGAGTTCGCCCTGGCCCTCCTCCAGAACAGGCATGGCCGTTTGCTCCTTTCCTCATATGATCGGCATCCACTTTCCAGTATACGGGAAAAACAGGCCGTTGCAGAAGCACCATCTGCTTCTGGTGACAGGGTGTATTCGGGGCCGGGGAGCGGTGGATACCACCGCTGGAGGGATCAAACCGCCGGCGATTGCGTCCCAGCCGTCAAATGCGCCTGGGAGCGTGTTTCAATCCGAAGGCGGGTTATACACGCCCCGGAATGAATTCCAGGGCTGAGCAGGCAAAGTCCAGATGAATCTGGACTGGTGACAGTCGCCACCCCCTGAAGTCCGGTTCAATCCGGACTTTGCCCTCTCAGTCGGAGATGTCAATCTTCGGCGATGGCTTGACAGCCGGATGCGATCGGGCTATATTCATTCTAAACCGACTGGTCGGTCTATTATGATGGAGGCGAGAATGGCCCCACGCCCGGATGTCAGCGAAGA
>JALSTC010000450.1 GCA_026983935.1 Ardenticatenia bacterium | reverse complement strand
CGGCAGTGACAGCACGGTGATCGTCCCGTCCGCCACCGATGCCCAGAGCACCCACTCCGCGCCGTAAGGATCGCCGGGAACGCCCAGCCGGGCATTGCCAGCCCAGAACAGCACCCGTGAGCCATCCGGCGACCAGCGCAGCGGGGCCAGCCCACCCAGCGGCAGCGGCCCGCCTACCGGCACACGATCCGCCAGCCCCGCGTCCTGCAGGGCCGCTGTTACGTCGGGTACACTGACCAGCGGAGTCATGGCCCCATCCGCCGTATCAATCAGCCAGATGCCGTCATCGGAGTCTGGGCCGTCAGCATCGGCATGATAGATGCTGGCCGCAAGCTGCCTCCCGTCCGGAGACCAGGCCAGTCCCCGTGTCGTGCCCGGTTCAGCCGCTGCCGCGCCGGGCAGCGCAGCCAGTTCGCGAGCATCGCCGCCGGAAGCATCGAACAGCGTGATGGCCGCGCGGCCGGTCGCGCCGTTCTCGCCGACCTGCACGCGCTCGACGGCGATCGTCTCGCCCTCCGGTGACCAGGCGGGCATCGAATCCACCGCCGCCGGATCATCGTCCAGGTTGGTCACCGTCTCATCCGGGAAGTCCACCACCCACAGGCCGCCGCCCGGCGCGCTGCCGGAAGGCGCAACGATCGCTGCCCGGCGGCTGTCCGGTGACCAGGCCAGCGCGGGTAGCTGCGGGTCCCGCAGGGGGTCCGGCCCTGCGGGGAAGCCGCCGGGCAGCATCACGCACCGCGAGGACTGCGTCACCACGTCCAGCGAACAGAGCAGGCGCTCGCCATCGGCATCACGCTGCGTATAGGCCACATGGCGGCCATCCGGCGCGGGGAAAACCTGCTCCGGCTCGACACCTTCCGGCAGATTCAATGGGCCAGCCCCCATCACCTGCCAGACAATCCGGTGTTCGTCACCCTGTGCTGCCGCCGTGAATCCGCTCAAAACCAGCGCCAGCAATACCAGACTGCTCACCAGCTTCCACCGAAAACCCATCGCTTGCCATCCTTTCATCCCCGGTAACCACAGGGCAAAACCCGCCTCTATCATACCCGACGCCGGACGAAATGCCGCCGGGATTGCGCGGCCCACACCGTCAGGTTATGCTTGCGTCATGCCTGCACGCCACACCACCCACCCAAACGATCTCCCGCCGACCCCCGGCACCTACGCCCTGCTGATTGATGTAGGTGAACCGATCACCATTCAGATCGGACGACCGGGCCGCTTCACGCTCCAGCCGGGCCATTACCTCTATGTGGGCAGCGCCCTGGGGCCGGGCGGACTGCGGGCGCGGGTCGGGCGGCATCTGCGGCAGCACAAACGGCCGCACTGGCATATTGACGCCCTGACCGCCGCCGCGCCGGTGACAGCCATCTGGGCCGTTGAAAGCACCACGCGCCTGGAGTGTACGTGGGCCAATGCCCTGCGCGATCTGCCCGGCGTGAGCGCACCCGTGCCCGGCTTCGGCGCGTCGGACTGCGGCTGTGAGGCGCATCTGCTGCGCGTGCCGGACCCACAGGCCGTCCAGCCCTGCCTGAGTACTACCACTTCGGCCCGGGTCTTGCTATACTGACAACATCACGGGCAAAAACCTTCCCCGCGCAAGGAAACCGGCATGTCCATCCGCGAACAGCGCCAGATCATCCGCCGCATGCTCGATAACACCAGTGTCATTGACGCGCCAACGGCCTATTATGCCCTCTACCATGACCCAAAGCGCTCCACACTCGCTACCCGCGTCGGCAAAGATGGCCGCCCGCTGGGATTCGCCGGGCGCTTTCAGACGGGCTACGATCTGTTCCGCCCGCTGGTGACCATGCGCTGCCGGAGTGCGGAGGTCGCTGCCGACCTGCTGGCCGAAATCCTGACACCGGGACGGCCCTATATCTTCTTCGCCAACCTGAATCAGCTTCCGCTGGTCGGCGGCAGCTTCCAGATCGAAAACCAGCGCATCCTGCATATCTACTACCTGAACAACCCGCGCTTCAAGGCTCCGGTCAACGTGATGGTTATTGAGCGCCCGACCGAGGACGGCAAACCGCGCTTTGAGATTCGCTCCGGCGGACTGCAGGCTGTCTCCGGCATCAACTGGATATCCCCCGGCTTTGCCGAGCTTTACGTGCACACGGAGCCGCTGGCCCGCAAACGGGGTTGGGGGCGCAGCGTGGCCGCTGCCTGCACAGCGCATATCCTGCGCGATGGACGGCTGCCGCTTTATCTGGCGGAGACGGACAATACGGCCTCGATCCGGCTGGCGCAGTCGCTGGGCTATGTGGACAGCGGCGCTCGCCAGCTTTACGCCGAGGTGATTTACCTGGGCCATCCGGCCCCCCAGCGGCCCCCTTTGGAGAGCCAGGAGGCCAGTGGCAGGAAACAGGAGACGAGATAAGAGGCAAGAGGCCAGTGGCAGGTGGCAGGTGGGAAAAAGCGGCGAGCGACAGGCGAAAAACCAATCCGCCGCCATCCGCTGCGTCCCGCCTCATCCGTTTCCCGGCGGAATCAGCAGTGCGGCCCCCGTATTCAGTGGCAAGAGACAGGTGGCCTGAACATCACGCCCCGCCGGGCCTGCGATCATGCCCACCACTGGCCGCATCCTGCAAAGAAGGTAAGAC
>JALSTC010000449.1 GCA_026983935.1 Ardenticatenia bacterium | reverse complement strand
GGTACTGACGGCGCGCTACCGGATGGATCTGCCGCGCGACGAAGTGGTGAACGGCGTCCGGCTGGTGCGCCTGTGGGCGCCGATCCGCGTCAGCCGGGGCATGATCATGCCTGCCTATCCCTGGGCTGCCTACGGCCTGATCAAAGAGCATGATGTGGTGTGGGTCAGCACGCCGATGTTGGAGACGGCGCTGCTGGCTTTTCTGGCGGGGCGGCTGGGCAAGAAGATTGTGGCAACGCATCACGGCGACCTTGTGCTGCCGGATGGCGTGGTCAACAGCTTTATCACCTGGACGGTTTTTCAGCTTTACAAATACATGGCAAAGCGTGCCGGACGCCTGATCGCCTACAGCCATGATTATGCCGACCATTCCTACTACCTGATGCCCTTCCGGGATAAAGTTTCCGTGATCTATCCGCCCGTGACGATTCCGGAGCCGGACCCGGATCGGGTGGCCGAACTGCGCAAGCAGTGGTCACACAACGGCGGGCCGATTATCGGTTATGCCGGGCGTTTTGTGGAAGAGAAGCGTCCCGACCTGCTGATCAAATCACTGGAAGTGATCAACGGACGGTATCCCTCCGCGCGGGTCGTTTTTGCGGGTGAGTATCAGATCAAATATGAAACGTTCTGGGAGCGCAATCAGGCGCTTGTGCAGCAGTACCGTGATCAGTTGATTTTCCTCGGGCTGCTGACCAGCATGGAAGAGATGGCGAATTTTTACGCGGCCTGTGATGTGCTTGTGCTGCCCAGCGGCACGGAGTGCTTCGGCCTGGTGCAGGTGGAAGCCATGCTGTGTGGGACGCCCGTCATCATGACCGATATTCCCGGCGCACGGGTTGTAGTGCGGGAGACCGGCATGGGCAAGATTGTGCCGCCGGGCGACTGGCGGGCAATTGGCCAGGCGGTTGTTGACGTGCTGGACGATCCAGAATCATACACACGCTCCCGTGAGGAAATCGAGCGAACTTTCAATTTCCAGGAAACAGTGGATCGCTACGAGCGGCACTTTCGGGAAAACGCGGTCAGCACGGAGTCATGATGGTAGACGAAGAAACGCTTGCTCTGATGACCCGCAATGAGGCTGACATGGCCTTCAAAAGGCGGGTGCGCACGATCTTTGAATGGATCGATCCACAGGACGACGACGTGATCCTGGACTGTGCGTGCGGGCGCGGGTTTTACCTCAATATGTTCCGTTATGTCAGTCGGGCGCGGCTGGTTGGGCTGGAGCTGGAATGGCCGATCATTCGTAAAGCAGAGCGCAATGTGGGCCACCTGGAAGACGTCACGCTGGTGCAGGGCAATATCTACCGCCTGCCGTTCCCGGATAACTATTTTGACGGCGTGGTTCTCTCCGAGATTCTGGAGCACATAGATGACGACGTCGGCGGGCTGCGTGAAGTCTGGCGTGTGCTGAAGCCGGGCGGCGTGGTGGCGATTACAGTGCCCAATGCCAACTATCCCTTTCTATGGGACCCCATCAACAAGACGCTGGAGACATTATTCCATACGCATATCAGCCGTGGGCCGCTGGCGGGTATCTGGGCTAATCATGTGCGGCTCTATGAGCGCGATCAGCTTCGTGAAGCTGTGCAAAAGGCTGGCTTCACGTTGGAACAGGAGCGGGCCTTCACCCATTACAGCTTCCCATTCATCCACAATCTGGTCTATGGCCTGGGCAAGCCGCTGCTGGAAAGTGGCCTGCTGCCGGAGAAGATGGCCGATGCCGCCGACCGGACCCGGTTCGACCGCAACAGTGGCAGCCTGCTGAATCCGATTAACCTGGGTCTGGCCGTGTTCAATGCTGTCGATCGGCTGAATCGCATGGATGAGCCGGAAGGTCGCTCGACCGTCAATCTATGCATTAAAGGACGTAAACCGGTATGACCGATTTACTGCCTGAAGAACAGGAGATCGCCCCTCACGGTGGCGTAGATAAGCCGGAATCCCCGATCACCGACCTCACCTTGTGGGAGGTGCTGGTTCAGGGAGTGCGCAGGCCGCGTGCCATCTGGCGGGCGTTCTGGTTGGTGGTGGGTGTGCCGGATGAGATGGCTGCACAGGCCGCCCCGGTTTTGCCAGAGATACACGAGGATGAGTCGGAGCGGAGGCCTGCCGCAGCCCTGCCGTCCGCATCCACTGCCGGCGCTGTGCCCGCTGCTTTCGAGGCCAGCACGCCGGTCGGGCAGGCGTCCGTCTGGCCGCGGCTGAGCAGCCACGAGGCGCTGATTCCGCTCGGACTGATGGCGATCGGGCTGGCGCTGACGCTGCTGGGATCGGGCATCATGGCTTCAGGCACGAATCGCAATGAGGCCAATGAACTTCATCGCGGTGCACCCTGGCTGCTGATGGGCTTTTTCGTGTGGCTGGTAGCCGGGGGGCTGGCGTACCGCCGCGATCTTCGGGCTTGGTGGCAGCGAATCCGGGAGGGGGGCTTCCGGGTAAAGGCGCGGACATCTGGGGCTGACATAACAGGTGCGGAGCAGCCCGTGACGGCTCCGGTGTCCCCCGGCTGGCGGCATTGGATCACGCGCCTGGAAACCTGGGCAGAGACTCATGCGGCACGCATTGCGCTGACCGGGCTGGGAATGTTGCTCAGTCTGGCGGCCTATATTTTCAA